>JAZTYT010000122.1:0-2326 GCA_045637045.1 Christensenellaceae bacterium
AAACATCATACCTTGGTCGCCTGCGCCGTTAAGGTCGTACTTGTCACCGCCTTCCTTGTATTCCTTGGAATTATCAACGCCCAAAGCAATGTCGCTGCTTTGCTCCTTAATACTTGTAATAATTGCGCAGTTATCAGCGTCAAAGCCGTATTTTGCACGGGTATAACCGATTTCACGAATGGTATCCCTTGCTATTTTTTGGATATCAACGTAGCAATCGGTTGTGATTTCACCCATAACTAAAACCATACCCGTAGATGCAGCGCACTCACAAGCAACGCGCGCGTTAGGGTCAAGCTCCAAAATAGCATCCAAAACCGCATCTGAAATTAAATCGCAAACCTTATCTGGATGCCCTTCAGTTACGCTTTCGCTTGTAAAATATCTTCTCATAATACACCTTTAAACAGTTTAAAATTCAAATATATAATATATCAATGTATGCACATATAAATATTAAGCCATATAATTGTAAGGCTAAACGCAAAAATTGTCAATTGTTTAGTTGTCAAACGCGCTAATAAGTGGTAAAATTTAGAAAAACTTTGGTGAATTATGAGTTATTGTAAGGTATGCCCCAACAACTGTGGGATTGACCGTGACTTAAAAATTGGTGGTTGCGGGGTTTCAAACCAAATAAAGCTTGCAAAATATCAGTTGCACTTTTACGAAGAACCTGTGATTTCAGGTACTAAAGGCTCGGGCGCAGTTTTCTTTTCGGGGTGCTCGCTTAATTGCGCGTTTTGCCAAAATTACGAGCTTTCACACCAAGCGCGTGGCAAAGTGTTTAGCGTAAACGAGCTTGCCGATATTTTTAAACGGCTTGAAGAAATGGGTGCGCATAATATCAATCTTGTAAACCCAACGCATTACACCTTGCAAATAATTGAAGCGCTGAAAATTTATAGGCCCAATATACCGATTGTTTGGAATACGCACGGGTTTGAAACCTTGCAAAATTTGTCGATAATCGACCCATACGTGGACATTTATCTACCTGACGTTAAATATTTTACGCCATCGCGCGCATTAAGATACACTAAAAAGCAAAACTATTTTGAATACGCAAAAGAAGCCGTTGAGTTTATGCTAAAATCAAAAAAGCCCATTTTACAAGAAGGTCTTTTAAAGCAAGGCGTTGTGGTCAGGCATTTGGTTTTACCTGAAAACACCGATGACAGCGTTAAAATTTTAGAGTTTTTACGCCCCGTTATCGGTGAAAATTACCTGTCGATTATGTCCCAATACACACCGTTTGGTCAAATTGAAGCTTTTAAAGAGCTCAACCGTAAAATCACCAAGCGTGAATACCAAAAGGTTGTTGATAAAGCTCAAAGCTTAGATTTTAAAAACATCTTTTTACAAGACTTCACGTCATCCAGCCAAGAGTTTATCCCTGATTGGGATTATTAAACTCTGCTATCTTATTTTTGACTACGCGCTTTGTTAAATAGGCACACTTTCTTGGATTTAACGTTTTAATATGCCCGTCTATAAGTTGATATTTGTGCATATGTATATTGTTTGTTTTTTTACTAAATTTATGCGATAAACGACTTATAGACCGACTTTTAAATGAATTAGAATAATAAAATAAGCCCTGCAAATTTCAGTTTGCAGGGGTTGTTGTTTATAATTTATTATGCGTTTACAACCTTGTTTACAAAGGTTAAAATATCGTTTGTTGCTTCATCTTTTGACGTGTCGTTTAAGTATTCGTGATAAACACCTTCATAATGCTTTAAGGTAACGTCCTTTACGCCTTCCATTTTATACATATCATAAAGCTTTGTGGTTGATTTTGTAAACTCACCAACAGGGTCCATTGCACCGCTGATAATGAGCATTGGCAGTTCCTTGTTAAGCTTTGCTATGTTTTTAGCCTTATAAATTTGCCTTAAGCCGTTAAAGAAATATTTATAAAATGCGTATGAGCAAACGTAACCGCAGTCAGGGTCTTCATCGTAAAGGTCGCATTCGCCTTTAAGTGAAGATATAAAACTCTTACCACCAAGTTGTTTGTTGTAGTTATCAAAAGTAATGCCCTTTATAAACTTTGAAGGTTTTTTCTTTCCAACAAACAAACAACCAAGCCCTGCAACCATACCACCTGCAAGTGGCAAAATGCCTTTCATATTTGCGCTACCACCCAAAATTACGCCGTCAATGTAGGTGTGGTATTCTTCAATAAAGCGTTGGGACAAAAACGAGCCGTAGCTGTGCCCGAACAATACCTTTTTAAGATCGGGATATTCTTCGCCATACTTTTTAAGTATGGTTGCCATATCTTTAAGCGTATCGTTAAAAATATCACCGAAGTCGGAGG
>JAZTYT010000123.1:0-5067 GCA_045637045.1 Christensenellaceae bacterium
GGTGTCAAGGTCGTAATCCTTTACGTCAACACCGCCAACCTTAACGCTACCAACAGTCGCGTCGTATAGCCTTGGTAAAAGTTGAACAAGGGTCGTTTTTGAACTACCCGTTGCGCCAACAATACCAACGGTTTGACCGCTTTTTACGTGCAGATTAACGTCGTTCAAGCAGTAAACGCCACCCTTACCCTTATAAGAAAAGCTTACGTTTTCAAAGTCAATTTGGCCGTTAATCGCCTTATAGACTGGGTTTTGTGGGTTTTGAATTTCAGGTGTTTCATTTAAAACTTCGTTAATACGCTCAATTGAAGCTCTACTCATCGTGATATTGATATAAATCATTGAAAGCATCATTAAGCTGATAAGAATTTGTGAGCTGTAAGTTATAATCATAGTAAGCTCACTTTGTGTAAGCGCTTGCGCGTTTGAAGAAATAACAAGATTTGCACCAAACCAGCTGATAAGCGTTATACTTAAATACATTGCAAGTTGCATCAACGGGCTTGCAAAGGCAACTATTCTTTCCGCCTTTGAAAAGTTTTGATAGATGCCTTGTGACGCCTGATTGAATTTTTCAATTTCAGCATCTTCTCTTACCGTTGATTTCACAACGCGCATACCACGGATATTTTCTTCAACAACGGTATTTAAACGGTCGTACTTTTTAAATAACGTTTTAAATAACGGATGTGCAAACTTGAAAATCAATAAAAGACCAACGACTAAAATTGGAAGAACAAGCGCAAACACCCCTGCAAGCGCGCCACCTGCAAAAACAGTCATTACAACGCCAAAGATAAGCATAAGCGGTGCACGGATTGCAATTCGTATTATCATCATATAGGCCATTTGTACTGAATTGACGTCAGTCGTAAGCCTTGTGACTAATGACGCGTGTGAGAACTTATCTATATTGCTAAAGGAATAGGTTTGGATTTTATTAAACATATCCTTACGGATGTTTGTTGCAAAGCCGTTTGCAGCTTTTGCACACTCCACCCCTGAAAGAGCGCCAAACAACAGCGCTACCAAGGAAAGCGCAGCTAAAATAAGCCCGTAACAAATAATTGCGTTACTGTCCTTTTTGTTTACGCCTTCTTCTAATAAAAAGGTCATAACAAACGGGATTAAAATATCAAAAACCGATTCCAGCGAAACGTAAATTGGCGACAGTATTGACGCCTTTTTATATTCACGCACGCATCTTTTAATTAAAGAAATCATATGCTACACCCCACGTTTTTTTGGTTTTTTGCCGTCTTTTTAGTGCAAGTTTTTGGTGAATTTAAACATTCATTTTTGCAGTTAATCGGCTTATCGGTCAACTTTTGTACATTTGCTTGAATCTTAGATAAGGTTTTTAGAAAGGCTTCAACTTCCCTTTCGTCTATATCCTTTACAAGGCTTTCTTCAAAGGATATAATGCCTTTAATAAACTCATCGCACTTTTTTACAGCCTTGTCGGTTAATACGACGCGTTTTAGCCGTTTATCAATTTGGCTTGGCTGACGCTTGATAAGCGTTGCTTCTTCCATTTTACCAAGCAGCTGGCTTGCAGAAGAACGACGCAAAGAAAATTCCTTTTCGATATCGCGCTGGAAAATCTCACTACTTTTATTACGATATAAGAAATCTATGACCTTACGCATCATAAAGGACACGGAATCGGATTTTTGCGTTTGGCGTTTTTCTTCAACCACGCGCGCAATCAAATTGTGCGTTTTCTTTAGTTCTCTCCCCACGAAATACATAATTTATCCCTTTAAAATAATTGTTAGGTTGCTAACATTTTTTAATACTTTTGTATTATATTATTTTACTAAAATAATGTCAACAAAATGCAACCAATTTACGCTTAAAAAAAGTCTTTTTTTATGTGAAATTTTACGCTTAATAGCAAAAATAAAAAAGGCTTGGCAAAATGGCGTGTCCAATAGGGATTTTTTAAGAAAGCAAACCGTATTACAATAGGTTTTATAAAAAACCCGACTCAACGCTTGGTTGAATCGGGTTTTTACGATAAAGCAAAGCTTTATTTAATTTTGGAAACGGACGTGTAGGTTGTAATTGCGCTTATTGCAACGATAAACGCTTGCAATAAAACCCAAATTGCAACGGGTAAAACCTTGAAGGTAATAAACATTGCGCCAACCATACAAGCAAGTTTTGATGCAATCAATAAAACAGTAATGGCTTTTTGAGTTTTAACCGAGTTTTTGCAAAGTCTGTAAGCAACGGGGGCAAAGCCGATTTGTCCGTTTAAAATATTAGTGTCGCCACCGTTTACGGAAATATCGCCCGTGCCGTTACCGATATAAATTTGATTTTCTTGCTTTAACGGTTTTTGAACGAAGTCGAGTTGCTTTTTGATTTGCTCCGGTGCGTTTGCGTTGTCAAAATCAACAACGATGTTTTCAATGCCTGCTTGGTGTAATTCGTTAAGCGTTGGCAAACTGTCGTTTTTAATTGCCGTTAAATCTTTATTTAATATCACGCATGCGTCAACCTTTAAAGCGTTTGCTTTGGCAATTTTTAAAACGTTTGAAGTATCGCCCAAACGCACGCCCTTTAAAATTGCAATGGCATAAATATTTTGGCGCGCCATAGTTACGACTTTAACGGCAAACGTTAATAAGCCTAAAGATAAAAGCATTGTACCTTTAAAGCCCCAGGTATATAAGCCGTTTACGTAACTTGCTTCTTTAATTGGAAGTAAAAACGTGATTAAAAGTGATACGATAATTAAGCAAATGTCGCCGTATAGGGCGATTTTTGCCACTTTTTTGTATTTTGGTGAAGCAGTTGGTGTGGTAGCTTCTTCAAACTCTTTACGCTTGTTATCAATCAAGCTTTCGCCAAAATTTTTGCCAAGCTCCACGGTGATTTTGTCACCTAAAACCACGCTACCTGCCAAAACGGTTTCGCCTTTACAATATTTGATTTTGTCGCTAAAATCTACCTGATAGCTACTTAATTCGCCGTCGCATAAAATTATGCCGTCGCAAGGCACTACGTCGCCTGGGTTAAGCGTAATAACTTCGCCTTTTTTTAAAGTGCTTGGCGCAACGTAAACACCGTCGCGCAAGACTGGTAAGCTACCAGTATAGAAGGCTTCGTCAATTAAAAGCTTGCGCTTTTTTGAAGTAAAGGTAACAACCGATTGTGCAACTGCAAATAAGATTATTATTGCCGTTGCAACTTCCTGATACCCTAAAAGTATAAAGGAAATACAAACGAGTAAGGTAATCAGGTTGCCGTCAAAAAACCTTTTCTTTGATATTTCGATAAAGGTTTGATAAACTGCTTCGTAACCTGCGATTGAAAAAGCAAGAATAGTTAAAATGGTGCGCGCGCTAAAGGTTTGACCTGAAGCTTGAATAAATAAGCTAACGATAAGTAGCGCAAGTGAAACTGAAAGCTCAATGCACCTTGAGATAACTTCGCGCTTTAACTCTTTTTTAGACTTTTCAAGAGCGTCGTCATAGTCGTTATCATCAAAAACGGCTGAAGCTTTATCTATAGCCTTTTTTGTTGGCGTTTTGTCTTCATTTTCCTCTAAATCTTGGTCTATAGGCCCGTTATCTGGTGTTTCTTCGTCTTCACCCATATCAAGCGTAACGTCAAAATCAGTTGAAATTGAGAATAACGAATTTAAAAAATCAAACTCGTAAGCCCTGTCGTTTACGGTAACTAAAAGGTCACCGTCTTCGACCAAAACGTCGGTTACGTCTTTAATTTTTTTAACGGCTGATAAAAAGTCCTGATTGTCGTTAAAGTTGTGTAATTTATAGCGATATTGCAAAAAAGCCACCACCTTGATTATTTTTATATTGTTATTGTACAGAATTTGGATAAACTTGTCAATCTTAATTATGTTTTCGCGCGCAAAAAATGGCTTTTTGTTATACTTTTGGCTAAAAAATCGGCAAAGATTGGCAAAAATTATCCTTAATGCAAGCTTTACATTTATTTTGCCACATATTACGCTTGCCAAACTAAAAAGTTTTTGCTATAATTTTTTTCGCTTAAAACTTAAGCAAAATCGTAAAAAAAACTTAATTTATTAAGTTTAAACAGGTAATTATGAGTGAATTTGACACTAAAATTGAACGCGAAAACCCTTCCGTCTTACAAGGGCTTGATGAAAACGCCGTTAACGATAGAATTGCTAAAGGGCTAACCAATAAGGTTAAAAACAAATCTTCTAAATCATACTTGAAGATTTTCGTTGATAACTTTTGCACGTTTTTTAACTTACTTTGTTTTTCCTGCTTTATCGTTTTATTGCTGGTTGCAAAGGATACCGAGCTTTCAAATTATATGTTCGTGCTTATCTTCCTTGCCAACGCAACCATTGGCGTTATACAGGAAGTACGCGCAAAATTAACCGTTGAAAGACTTTCGCTTGTAAAAGCGCCCACACAGGTTGTTGTGCGTGGTGGCAAGCAAATTGAAATCGCCGTTTCAGACGTTGTTTTAGACGACGTTTTGGTATTAAAGCTTGGCGCACAAATCCCTGCCGACTGCATAGTGTTAGACGGCGTGGTTGAAGTTAACGAATCCCTTTTAACTGGCGAGTCAAAGGCCGTTAAGAAAAAAGCTGGCGATAGCTTGTTAAGTGGTAGCTTTGTGGTTAGTGGCACTTGTTTTGCACGCGCTGACAAGGTTGGGGCTGAAAGTTACGTACAAACCCTTGCAACAAAAGCAAAGGAATACCAAAAAACCAATTCCAAGCTACTCAACGCGCTTAACACTATTATTAAAACAGTAAGCTTGTTGATTATCCCTATCGCAATCGGTACGTTTATCGTGCAAAATCACCTTTACAACGCGGCAGGCCGTGTTGAAAGCTTTGCAACGGGCGTGGTTATACCAACTATTTCGGTTATTATCGGCATGATACCTGCAGGCATATTCTTCTTAACCACCCTATCTTTAGCCGTTGGCATTATCAAGCTTGCAAGCTATAATACGCTCGTGCAGGATATGTATTCGCTTGAAATGCTCGCGCGTACTAGCGTTTTATGTCTTGACAAAACGGGCACTTTAACCGACGGAAATATGACG
>JAZTYT010000124.1:0-3249 GCA_045637045.1 Christensenellaceae bacterium
TTTCATACGTTTTGTCTATAACCTCAAGGTAATCATCAAAGTCTTCCTGGGTATAGTTAAACTTGAAATCATCACGGTTAGCGTAAAGGTCGGCTGGGAATTCAGTACCCTTACCTCTAAACAAGCTTAAAATAGCGCACCCTGATACCCCGAATAGTAGGGTTAGGACAAGCGCGAAACTTAAAAAGCACTTTAATAATCTTTTATTTTTCATAGTGCACCTAATTAAAACGATTTTAGATATTAATTGTATAAACGCCAAATTAAAGGCGTTTGGTTGAACTGTTTTGTTTATTATACTATAAATACGTTCAAAAGTCAACGGTATGTGTAAAAAAGCTATAATTCCTAATTAAGTACGTCATAGATGTAGTTAAAAGTCTGCCGATAAGCCTGTTATCGGCCAATTTTCAATAGGCAAAAATGAATTGTTGATTTTTACTTGCTTTTTAAAATTTGTATGATATAATAATATTAAAATTCAACTTTTGTTGAGATTGAGTTGATAAAAAGTTTACTTTTATTATTTAAAATATTGGTAATAAGTTATTAAACAGGCGGGGTATTGACGCTAAAAAGGACGTGTTATGTTTAAAATTTTGATTGCAGAAGACGATCTCAAGCTCTTACGCTTATTCGAAAGGGTATTAATTAAAAACGGTTATTATACTTATGGCGTTTCAAACGGTGTTGAAGCACTTGAAGCGCTTGACAGGGAATATTTTGACCTTTTAATCACGGACGTTATGATGCCCGAAATAAACGGGTATGAGCTTATTGAATCAATCCGTATGGCAAATAATAATATGCCGGTTTTGATTGTTACTGCAAAAACGGAGTTTGATGATTTAAAAATGGGTTTTTTATCGGGCACTGACGACTTTATGGTTAAACCCATAAATATTAACGAGTTAGTTTTAAGGGTTGGGGCGTTGCTTCGTCGCGCGCAAATGATTAACGAAAGACGTCAAATTATTGGCACGACGGTATTAGAATGCGATTCTTTAACTATAACAACGGGTGATAAAAGCTTTGTTATGCCACAAAAAGAGTTTATGCTTTTGTATAAAATGGCTTCATATCCTGGTAAGATTTTCACAAGGCAAGAGCTTATGGACGATATTTGGGGGTATGAAAGCAATAGCGAAACCCACACCATTGACGTGCACATCGGCAGGCTACGCGACAAGTTTAAGGATAACCCCGATTTCGACATCGTTACAATACGCGGTATTGGTTATAAGGTGATTAAAAAATGAAAAACAGTCAGCCTATTAAGAACACGCTACTTGCCGTTAAGGGCAAGCTACAAAATCGCAAGAACCCATCGTTTAGGTTTTTCTTTGTGTTAGGCGTTACCTTGGTCGTAATGATTTCGGTTATCGCAGGCACTAATCTTTCAAGTTGGATTGCTTATCTTGGCAATATTCAGAGCAAGTTTGAGATATTATTGCTTTTAGTTGGCGTAAGCCTTATTATCGCGTGGCTATTATCAGTAATAGTTTCTTGGGTGTTGCTTAAGCCCATTGCCAGGCTTCAAGACGCTATGCAAAGGGTAACCGAAGGTAACTTACACGTGCGCATTGATAAAAATAGCCACATTGAAGAAATTGAAAGCATCAACCGTAGCTTTAACATTATGATAAAGGAATTAAGCTCAAACGCGGAAATGCAAAAGGAGTTTATGTCTAACGTATCGCACGAATTCAAAACACCCCTTTCAGCAATCGAAGGCTACGCCGTGCTTTTACAGGACGTTACGCTAACCGATGAAGAAAAAGAAGAATACACGCGCGAGATTTTGCAGACGACAAAGCTTATGAGCGAGCTGGTGACAAATATTTTATTGATTTCCAAGATTGAAAACCAGGTAGTTGATTATAAAAGGGAAATTTTTTCGCTTGACGAGCAGATAAGGCGCGTGGTCGTGTTGCTTGAACCAAAATGGTCGCAGAAGAATATCAATATTGAAGCAAATCTTGAAAACGTAACTATAAGTAGTAATCAAAGCCTTATTATGCACGTTTGGCGTAATCTTATTGAAAACGCAATTAAATTTAGCCCTGAAAACAGTACGGTCAACATAAGTCTTACGCAAGTAGGGGAAAGCGTGGTTTTTAGTGTTACCGACGAAGGCTTGGGCGTTAAAGATAAAAACTTGATTTTCAATAAGTTTTATCAGGAAGACACGTCAAGAAAGCAACAGGGCACGGGGCTTGGGCTTACGTTAGTTAAGAAAATACTTGACGTAATCGGTGGTAAGGTTGACGTTGAAAATCTTTCACCTAAAGGCTGTCGCTTCACGGTTACTTTGTAGAAGCAAAAGTATCAGTTTATTAAAATTTTAGACGTGTAATTTATAAATAAATTAGCCAAGACTACGGTCTTGGCTTTTCAAATGTAAACAATTGTTGATTTTTAATTGAACTAAAGTTTACTTTTGTTTGGTAATATATTGGCGTAAAATGTGGAAAAACGTCTTATTATAGCGTTCGAATATTAAAAGCGCAGTAAAACCAATAGTTTTATCGCAATAAGGAGTTTATTATGAAAAGAAAGGTTTTATGTACGTCAACGGGGTGTTTAGAGTACGCGCCAACAAGGTATTTACAAGAGCACGATATCGGTATAATTCGCGTGCATATTTTGTTTAACGGTAAGGAATATTTAGAAGGCTGTGGGCTTGACCCGGTTGAGTTTTATAAACAGCTTGAAACTTTAGAAGACGTTAAAAATAACCTTCCAAAAACGGCAATGCCAACGTCTAACGAGATTACGGAACACTTTGATAACGCGCTAAAGGAAGGGTGTGAAGAGCTTTTCGTAGTTTGTATCAGCTCTAAAATGGGTGGTACGTATAACTTTATACGCTTGATGGCAAACGATTATCAAGATAAGATGAAAATTCACGTTATTGACGCTAAAATTACTTGTTTTGGTGAAGGTCTATTAGCCGTTAAGATTGCCGAAATGATTAAAAAGGGCGTTGAAACCGGGCAGATTTTAAAGGAAGTCAAATGGATGCAAGCCCATCAGGAATTTTTGGGCATTGACGGTAAGCTTGATTACCTTATTTACAACGGCAGACTAAAAGGCGGTAAGGCTTTTATGGGTAAAATGATTGGCATTTGCCCAGTAATCCATTTTTCAAAAGAAGGGGATTGCGAGCCTTTAGCAAGCGTAGTTTCCCAAAAGAAGGCGCTTAACAAAACGTGTGAAGTTCTAAAGGAAATTATCGGTGACAGAGAT
>JAZTYT010000125.1:0-1805 GCA_045637045.1 Christensenellaceae bacterium
CAGCTTTTTTGTTATATTGTTTGTGGGAGCACATATTTTTTAGAATAGTCAAGGTATAGCGCCTGATATTTGCCGTGGTCTTTTTTCATTTCACGCACTGATTGGTGAAGATTCAAGTTGTCATTTGCTGTGTCAATGATACAAGCGGCAATATTTGAGCAATGGTCAGCTGTTCTTTCAAGGTTAGTTAAAATATCAGACCAAACAAAGCCAACAGCAATAGAGCATCTGCCTTCTTGCAAACGGTAAATATGTCTTGCGCGTAGTTGTTCTTTAAGGTCATCAATAACTTCTTCAAGTGGCTCGATTTTGCGCGCTGTTTCCAAATCCTTTTCTGCAAATGATTTAAGAGCCAAACCAAGAATTTCGCTAACGCTATTGGATAAAACTTTCAGTTCTGCTTTTGCATCATCAGAAAATTCGAGACCCTTGTCAACAAGTTCTTCGGCGGACTCAACTATATTAACGGAGTGGTCGGAAATTCTTTCAAAGTCACCTATTAAACGAAGAAGCATTGAGGCTTCGTCACTTGCACGGTTGCCAATTTGGCGGCTACTTAACTTAACCAAGTAGGTACCGATTAAATCTTCGTATCTGTCAGTTTTATCTTCGGCATTTCTTATAGCATCCGCTTTTGCTTTGTCGTAGGAATCGAGAACGGAGAAGCTTAATTCGAACGCGTCGATTGCGTCTTTTGCCATTGTAACGGTAGCATCGTGGCAAACACCAAGGGCAACAACTGGTGTGTTGAGAAGACGTTCGTCAAGCTTCGGTTCATCTTCCTCAGCCATATCGTCTTTGATAAGCTTGTAAGCAACTTTTTCAAGCAATGTAGAAGCAGGGAGTAAAATTGCGGTGCAAACTACGTTGAAAATGGTATGCAAAATTGCAATTTGGAACTCGTTTGTTGCCTTGCCAAAGAATAGGTCAACAGGTGGGATAAGTTTAAGAAGGTAGAATGCTATGAGCATTATAAATGTACCAATAAGATTAAAGAATAAGTGTACAATTGCCGCACGCTTACCGTTTTTGTTAGCTCCTGCAGAAGAAAGCATAGCGGTTACACAGGTGCCGATATTTTGTCCCATAATGATTGGAAAAGCCGCACCGTTTGAAATAGCGCCTGTTGTGGAAAGTGCTTGTAAAATACCAACGGATGCAGAGCTTGACTGCAAAATAGCGGTCAAAACCGCACCAGCCAAAACGCCAAGTACAGGACCGAAGAAACCAAGAGTATCTCCTGTGAAGAAGGAGAAAAGGTTGGTAAACGCAGGAACCTCCTTAAGACCGGAAACGGCATCGGACATAGCACTCATACCAAACATAAGTGTTGTAAAGCCGAGGAAGATAGTTCCTACATCCTTTTTTCGGCTTGACTTACAAGCCATATACATAATAAGACCGATAAGGGCAAGAATTGGAGTGAATGAGTCAGGCTTTAAGATTTTAATAAACCATGAGTCACCGTCAATTCCGCTTAAGCTGATGATCCAAGCGGTAACGGTTGTACCAACGTTTGCACCCATAATTACATTGATGGCCTGCTTCAAACTCATAAGTCCTGAGTTGACAAAGCCCACCACCATAACAGTAGTAGCTGAGGAGCTTTGGATAATTGCGGTAACACCTAAGCCCGTCAAAAAGCCTGCGGCTTTATTTGTTGTGAATTTAGCGAGTAATGATTGTAATTTTCCGCCTGCCGCACGTTCAAGGGCTTGTCCCATAACATTCATACCGAACATAAAAAGGCAAAGACCGCCGATTAAGGCAAGCACATTAAAAAAATCCATAAAAATCTCCCTTTG
>JAZTYT010000126.1:0-5276 GCA_045637045.1 Christensenellaceae bacterium
GTGTGGGTCGCCTTCTAATACGGAACGGTCCATAAACGCGCCTGGGTCACCTTCGTCAGCGTTACAAGCAACGTATTTTTCTTCGCCAACAGCGTCCTTTGTGAACTGCCATTTTCTGCCTGTTGGGAAGCCTGCGCCACCACGACCACGTAAGCCTGACTTTAATACGATGTCGATAACTTCTTGTGGGGTAAGCGTAGTAAGCGCTTTAATGAGCGCTTGATAACCGTCGTAAGCGATGTATTCATCGATATTTTCAGGATCGATAACACCACAGTTACGGAGCGCAACACGGGTTTGCTTTTTATAGAAATTGGTTTCGGATAAAGCCGTAACCTTGTTATCTGCAGTTTCGTGGTCGTCCTTATGTAAAAGTCTATCTACGATACGGCCTTTAACCAAGTGTTCTTCAACGATTTCCTTAACGTCGGAAACTTGAACTTGGCTATAGAAAGCGCCTTCAGGATAAACGATAACAACCGGACCAACTGCGCAAAGACCGAAACAACCGGTTTGAACGGTTTGCACGTCGTTTTCAAGGTTGTTAGCTTTAATTAAAGCGTTAAATTCATCCAAGATTTTGGAACTATTATTGGAATGACAGCCTGTGCCGCCACAAACTAAAACGTGACTTCTAAACATAATTTACCTCGATTATTCTTCGTTATTTACAAGATATTCGGTGCATACATTGCCGTTTACAAGATGGTTAACAACGATATTAACCGCCTTTTCTGCGTCAAGGTGACAATACGTTACCTTTTCTTTATTAGGCGCGTAAATTTCAACGATTGGTTCAAGCTTACACATACCCAAGCAACCTGTACGCGTAATCTTAACGTTGGTTAAATTGCGTTTTGCAACTTCGTCAATAAAAGCGTTGTAAACAGGTCTTGCGCCTGCGGAAATACCACAAGTTGCCATACCTACGACAACTCTGATTTCGTCAGTATCGCTGTTGTCTCTCATAATAATTTGAGATTGCATTTTTTCCCTAATTGCCTTGATGTCGGCTATGCTTTTCATAATGAAACACCTCTAAAATTAGTTTTTATATTTTCGTTTATCAAATCGCGCAGGAAGATAAGGATTTGTGGCTCGTCAAGTGGAATACCGTCAAGCTCCTTTCTTACGTCACGCGTATCTAACGTGAATTGCGTATCAAACGCGTTAAAATTAAATATTAAGTCGCAATCGTTAAGATTGCCTACAAGTGAAATAATGGTTTGTGAAATATCCCCTAAAGGCGGTCTGTCAACGTGGTCAACCTGAAAGGTTGCCGTAACGACTGTGCCCTTACCTTTTTCCGATTCGACCTTAAATGCACCACCACTCATTTCAGAAATCATTTTCATAAGCGGTATGCCCATACCAACCTTTCGCGTTGTACGGGTGGTGGTAAACGGGTCTTCAACGCGTGACAAAAAGTCACCGTCCATACCACAACCGTTATCTTCAATTTTGATGGTTAATATACTTTCATCGGCTAAAACGTCTATTGAAATCAAGCTTGCGTTTGCTTTTAAGGAGTTTTCGGCGATGTCTAATATATTGAGTGAAAGTTCTCTCATAAATTCTTTAAATAGTCTATAAGCGCGTCAGCCGTTGGGCTTTCAAGCTCGAGATAGTTGCCTTGCGAAATACCGTCTAACGTATGCGCGTCAGAATCGATTAACACCTTATGGGTTTTGCTAAAGCCTTCAAGCATTTCTTTTGGTGCCGTCAAGGAAAGCTCTACTATATCAAACTCATCGGTTACAGCGCCTAAAATTGCAAGCATACCGTTGGCTTCACGGTCAATATGGGCAGGTATTGCTACCCCACCGAATTTATCGACCATAGCTTTGACCTGACTACACGCAACCTTTGACGCGTTTAAAAGTAGCCTGTCCATTGTGCCGACGATTTCATCATCATCGTTTACTATGTTTTGGTTGCCAAAAATATGGCTTTTATTGGGTGTGTAAACAAAGTCTATCGAATTATAAAAGTCTAAAAGACTTTTGTAATCTCTGAAAAGGCATAAAACGTGGATATCTTCAGCCGTTTGAAGCTCAATCGCAGGGACGACGGTTACGCCGTAACAATCGCCTACTTCCATTGCCGTTTTGACGTTTTCAATGGCGTTATGGTCGGCAATAGCAATCATGTCAAGCCCCAAGCATTTAGCAAAGCCAACGATATTACAAGGCGTCATATCGTCTTCAGCACAAGGCGAAAGACAGCTATGTACGTGAAAATCATATTTGACCTTCATTTAACACCTTTTTAATCGCAGTAAAAATATCAAGGCTTGTTGAAATTACGTTTATACCCTGCATTTTAGCGCGCTCAGTTACGCCCGGCATTGGCAAGGAGTCTTCGCACAAGACTATTACTGAAACGTCGGCAAGATGCGCGACTGCGCAAATGTTTATATTGGTCATAACGGTAAACCACGCTGAACCCGTTGGGGCTTTACCCATAACAAAGCTTAATAAATCACCGGCATAGCCTGTTGTAACCTGCCTTGTAAAATCAGCGTTATTTATTATTTTTGCGGATAAAATTTCAGTTAATGTTTGTACCGTCATAGTTTTATTCTTTGTTAAGCTGTGGACAAACTGAATCTTTAGGGATTCTGCCGTCAACTAAATCTTCACAAAAGGCACGACAACTTGGTGCGCCACATAGCCCACAGTCCTTTTGTGGAAGTGTTTTATACATTGCTTGTATTTCCATAAGCCTTGTAAAGGCTTCAGCACGGTTTGGTATTTGGAAGCCACCGTCGGCTTCAACTGGTTCTTCACACAAATAAAACTCTTGTGATTTGCCAACGTCGGCAAGTGAGTTTGCAATTTGTGGGAACTTAATACGGAGCTGGCGTAGCCTTGCCTTTGCAACAAAGGGGTTTTCAACGTTTAATACCCCGCCAACGCAACCGCCCGTGCAGGCGTTGAGTTCTATGAACTCAATATCGCCTAAAGTGCCGTTTTCAACCGATTCTAAAATGCGTATTACGTTTTCAATACCATCGGCTGCAAGGTATTTAGAACGCATTGATGACGCTGCTTCACCACCACTTGACGCCCACGAAAGCCCCGTTACGCCCATTTTCGACATATTTTCGGGGTAATCGATAAGCTTCATTACGGGCAAAAGCTTCATATAAACTTCGCTTGAAGATAAAACGCCGTCAACGTATGGTTTTTTAACGCCAAAACCCGATTTTAAGGCGTAAACCTTGGCAGGACAGGGCGAAATGAAGAATACGCCAATCTGCTCGTCGGTATAGCCTTTTTTATAAGCGCGTTCCCTTGCAAGCTTTGCCGATATATCTACGGGTGGAAGAACTGGTAAAAGATGTTGCTTAAGGTTTGCAAAGCGTGCCGAGATCAGCTCGTAAACGGCAGGACAAGCCGTGCTTATAATGGGTTTAGGTATAGTGTCTTTATTGAGTAAAATTTGTGTGGCAAGGGTGTTAAGCTCTGCCCCACGGCCAACTTCAAAAACTTCGTCAAAACCCAAGCGCTTTAACCCGACTAAAACGTAGTTAACGTCGTCAAGGTTGTTAAACTGGCCGTAAAACGAAGGTGCTGGCAAAGCAATTTTGTATTGGTAAGAGTTTATGCAATCAAATTTATCGTAACTGGTAATTTTGGCGTGGTGAGGGCATAGGCGAACGCATTCGCCACAGCCGATACATTTATCGTATATTACGCTTGCCTTACCGTCGCGCACGCGTATTGCTTCAGTCGGGCAACGCTTCATGCAGGTTACACAGCCCTTGCATTTGGACGGATCTAAAGTAACCGTATTTAAACGCTTTAACTCACTCATAACAAAACCCTAACGATATTTACGCTGTAAACTTGGTTATTAAAGTAACCTTTGTACCAACGCCAACGGTGCTTTCAATCAAGCATTCGTCAGCGTACTTTTTCATATTGGGAAGCCCCATACCTGCGCCAAAGCCCAATGAACGCACGTCATCGGTTGCAGTAGAAAAGCCTGGCTTCATAGCAAGCTCGATATCAGGTATGCCCTTGCCTGTATCAACAAGGGTTATTACAACCTTATCTAAATAGATATCGGCATAAGCCATACCACCGTTTGCGTGGATAACCATATTGATTTCGCCTTCGTACATAGAGATTGCAACCCTACGCACGTCTTCAGGCTTAACGCCCATACCTTTTAAGCAAGCCTTAACGCTTTCGGTTGCAGAGCCTGCCGAAACAAAGTTGTCGCCTTCAACGACGTATTCAAGGTGAACGTGGTCAGCCATAATTAGAACGCCCCCGATTGTAGGCCTGCGCTGTAAAGTTTACCGCACGCAGAAAACATACGCCTTGGCGAAGTGATAAGCACGATATTACGTTCTTTTGCAAGCTCAACCATTTCAGGCGTTGGGGTTTTACCACGAACGAAAACGATGCAAAGCATATCCATCATTTCAGCCGTACGGATAACCTGTGGATTGCAAAGCCCTGTGATTAAAACGCCTTGGTCTTTAACGTAAGCCAAAACGTCACTCATCATATCAGAGCCACAAGCCGAATAGACTTCCCTATCGGAAAATTCTTCACCACATACGAAGTTGCCTTCAAGAATTTGAGCAATTTGACTTATTTTCATACGGAAACTCTCCCAAAATTACTTTCGTTTGGTAGTTTGCAAGGTTTACGATTAGTTATATTTTTCGATAATACCCTTAACGTCTTTTGCTGTAATCTTGCCGTAAACTTCACCGTTAACGCACATAACAGGTGCTAAACCACAACAACCAACGCAACGCGTTGCGTCAAGTGAGAACTTTCTGTCAGGCGTAACTTCACCGTTGTCAATGCCTAAAAGGTTAACGAGCTCGTCAAAGATTTCGCCAGAGCCTTTAACGTAACAAGCAGTACCCAAACAAACGCTAACTTGATATTTGCCCTTTGGGAATAAAGAAAATTGTGAATAGAAGGTTACAACGCCGTAAACTTCTGATAACGGAATACCAAAAGCTTCTGCTATCATAATTTGAACTTCCTTTGGTAGATAGCCGTAAATTTCTTGAGCCTTTTGAAGTGCTGGCATTAAGCCACCAGGAAGCTTAACAAGTTGTTCTAATTCTTGCTTAAGTTGTGCTTCTTGTTCCTTGGTGCCGTCAAAAGGGATAACGATTTTCTTCTTCATATAATCCTCCGTAGTGCGTAAGCAGTTAATATCTTTACGCAAAATAATCAACAAAATTAGGGCTATACTTATAGCCATCATACATTTTAACACAATTTTTAAATAATATCAAGCGG
>JAZTYT010000127.1:0-6592 GCA_045637045.1 Christensenellaceae bacterium
CGTAATATTCTGGTGTGCGTGGGTTGAAGTAAGTTTGTGCTTCGCCTTCAGCAACTGGGTTTTTAGGCTTATTTGCGTCTGCAAGCTTGTTGTAAGCATCGTCGCTCGTGTCGATGATACCTGACGTACGCTTTGCCGTACCAAAGATTGTTCTGGTCCAGTTGATACCCGTATATTTTGGGTATGACGTACTAGAATCAGTACCAAATTGGAAGTCGCCGTTCTTAACGAGTTGTGTGTCGGTTGCAACTACTTTTGCTTCTGTTGAAGAGCTTGAGCTTGAAGAACTGCTACTGTTGTTGCCACCGCCGTTATCACACGCAACGGTAAATGCCATGCACAAAATGAGCATAACTGATAGCATTGCTGTGAAAAGCTTTTTCATGTTGATTTTGTCCATTTTTCACCTTTATATATCAATCTATAATTTTTGCTGATTGACTAACATTAGAAATTATACAATACTTAAAAATAAAAATCAATCTTTTAAAGCGTACAATTCGCAAAATAATACCGAAATTTAATATATTATTAAAAATATTTTATTTACCTGCCCGCAAAAAGGTCGTTTCTTAAATAAAGTTGGTAAAATTCCACATCATAAAATTATGAAATTATCTAAACGTAATTGGTTGTTACTTTTTATCGGTGGTCTGTGTGGTTTTGTCAACGGCTTTTTCGGTGGCTCGGGCGGAATGCTTTTAGTTCCGTTTTTGATTGCCGTTTTAGCCTACGAAATTAAGCCTGCCCACGCAACGGCGCTACTTATTATGCTTCCCGTTTCGGTTTTATCAGCCGTGATTTATTTGTTGAGCGGAACTATATCTTTAAAAGTTGCATTGCCCGTAACCATTGGCTTTACTATCGGTGGGGTAGTGGGTGCGCTGTGCTTAAAAAAGGTTAACGACAAGGTTATAAAGTACGTTTTTGCAGGGCTTATTTTTATCGCAGGGGTAAAGCTTTTGTTTTTCTAAATCGTGCAAAAAGTGGGCTATAAGTCGATTATTGCCAATTATTTAACCAATTTTAACGCCTTTGCCGACTTAAGGCAGGCTACATAATGAAAGACTTTATTATATATTTGTTTGCTTCAGCGCTTTTAGGCGTGCCTGCTGGTATGGGTATGGGTGGTGGAACGCTACTTATCCCGTTATTAACCATTTTCTTTGACGTGGAGCAGTTTGTCGCGCAGGGCGCAAACTTGATTGCTTTTATACCAATGTCAATTATTGCGTGTATCGTTCACGCCAAAAACCGTATGTTTAACCTTAAGGGGATTTTGTTTGCAATTATCCCAGCCCTTTTGCTTGCAATTTTAGGCTCTTATCTCGCAAAGGTAATTAAAATAGACCTGCTTAAAAGGATTTTCGGTGGCTTTATCATTGCGCTTTCAATCTTTTCACTTTTTAGTGAACGGCTATCCAAAAGGGTAAATAAGGACGATTCAAGAAAATAACTATGAATATCAATTCACCTATTTGTGCAAATTGCACAATCAATATTTTAATAAAAAGTTTAAAAATAGTGGTTTAAAATGGGTATTTAACCCTGTCTTACAGGGGTCATTGTAAAATATATGTAATTACGAATAAATTTTTATAAAAAGTTGCACAAAAATTTATTTTCTTATGGAAAATTTTAAACTTTAATGTTATAATTTATTCGATTAAAAATTTAGTAGGGAAAAGGCTATTGCCTATACTTTTACCCTTTGTTAAGTGAGGCTAATTATGGAGAAAATTGGTATTATCGACCTTGGTTCAAACGTTGCAAGGCTTGTTATCGTTGAAATCCTTGCAGACGGTCACTTTATGGTTGTTGACCAGATTAAAGAAAACGTCAGATTAGGTCAGGATATGGAGCGTGACGGCTACCTTAAGCCACAACGTATTGCTGAAACGTTAAAAACGCTCAAAATGTTCCGTAAGCTTTGCGATGCTTACGGTATTGAAAGAATTATCGCCGTTGCAACTGCAGCTGTAAGACGCGCAAAAAACCAAAGGAGCTTTTTAGAAGAAGTTTCCACTTCTTGCGGTATTAAGCTTAAGGTTTTGTCAGCTGAAGAAGAAGCAATGTACGTTTATCGCGGTATTATCAACACGATGGATATCCCTAAAGGGCTTATTGTTGAAATTTCAGGCGGTAGCACGAAGATCATTTACTACAATAGACGCAGTCTATTGAATTTTACAACTTTACCTTTCGGTGCAATTACGCTTACCGAACTTTTCCAAAACGACGGCTTAACCCAACAACAACAGGCTGAAAAAATTGAAGAATTCTTCACCCAACAGCTTGCAGGCATTGATTGGCTTAAGGAAATCGACGCTGAAACAAAGCTTATCTTGGTTGGTGGTTCGTTCAGGAGCTTGGGCCGTATCAGTAAGATGATGCGCAAGAGTCCTTACCCAATCGTTCATAATTATCATATCCCGTTTGATGAATATCAATCAATTTACGCAAAGCTTTGCGAAATGGGGCTCGATAAAAAGAAACGCATCAGGGGTATTTCATCAAACCGTGCCGACATCTTACCAGCAGCGCTTGCCGCAATTAAGCCGTTTATGACCACTTGTGGCTTTGACGAAATGGTTATTTGTGGCTGTGGCTTAAGGGAAGGCTTAATGTTTAACTACGCAATGCCTTCTACCTTTGAACGTCCTATCTCCGACGTTTTAGGTTACAGCTTAAGAACGCTCGTTAAGTACTACAACTGCAACGAACAGCATATCGACCACGTTTTGAATCTTTGTATTCAACTATTCAAGCAGTTAAGGGTATTACACAAATTCCCGCGCCAATACTTAAGAATCTTAAAGGTTGCGGCAATGCTTCACGATTCCGGCTCAAGGATTAAGTACTACGACCATCAAAAGCACTCAAGCTATATTACCTTAAACTCTGCGCTTTACGGTATTTCACAGCGTGAAATCGTTATGTCGGCGCTTGTTACGTCAGTTTACGTTAACGATGATTTTGCGCCAAGCGACCTTGTTAGGTATAAAGAGTTTATTACCGAAGAAGACGTTGATACTATCAGAAAGATTGCAATTATTTTAAGAATTGCCGAAGCTTTAGATAGAAGTATGGACGGAAACGTTGCAGGCATTACCTGTGATATTTTGGGTGATTCTGTAATTATGAAAACCGAAGTTAAAGGTGACGTTTCACTTGAAATCAAAGAAGCAATGACTGCCGCGCAAGATTTTAGGCGCATCTTTAAAAAGAATTTAGACATCCTATAAAGTTTAGCTTGTAGGGCAAATTTAAAAATATAAGCGGTGGCACACCCACCGCTTTTTGCATAAATTTTGTTGCTTGTATTTGCTTGCATAAATTAAGCAAATTACTAAAAAGTGGGGCTATAGTACCGTTATCGGCTACATTTTGTGATTTAAAAAGGTGTTTTATGATTAAATTAGTACCCGTAAAAGAAGAAGATAAAACCCTGTTTTGGAACGTTAATCAAAAATATTTATATGAAATGACCTTGTATTATAACGACCCAATGGACGAGCAGGGCAATTATCATTACGGGCGTTTTGAAGAATACTTTATTGATAAAAACCGAAAAGCATTTTTCATTTTTAACGACAAAAATTTAGTTGGCTTTGCTATGATAAATCCATACTCAATTTTAGGGCATAACCCTGATTACACTATGGCAGAGTTTACAATCTTTCCGTCGTTTAGACGTAATGGCTATGCAACAAAAGCCGTTGGCCTAATATTTAATACCTATAAGGGCAAATGGGAAATCAAGTTTAACGAAAATAACTTGGTTGCTAAAAAATTCTGGGCAAAAATGAGTGCGCCGTTTACTCCTACCGTTACGCACATTAACCCAACCGAAACCGTTTTAGAGTTTTCAAACCTATAGTAACCAACGTTGGCTAAAATCCTTGCGCATTATTATACCAAGTGGTATAATAAACGTGACCTATAATTTATATACGGGGCTTATTATGACTAAAGACTATCAAAGAAAACTTATATATTCAGCCGTCTTTTTGGCTTTTGCATACGTTTTACCCTTTGTAACGGGGCAAATACCTGAAATCGGTGCAATGCTTTGTCCAATGCACGTGCCCGTTTTATTGTGTGGTTTTGTGTGTGGTCCAATTTGGGGTGTGGCAGTTGGCTTTATCGCGCCCTTATTCCGTTCCTTAACACTTGGTATGCCACCGCTTTTCCCCACGGCGCTTTGTATGGCTTTTGAGCTTGCTGCCTACGGCGGAATTTCAGGGCTTTTACATAAAGTTTTACCCGATAAAAAGTGGTTTATTTATTGCTCTTTAATAATTGCAATGATTATTGGCAGGCTGGTTTGGGGTGGTATGATGGCAATTTGCCTTGCCATAAAAGGTGATGCGTTTACCTTCGGCGCGTTTATAGCAGGCGCAATCACAAACGCAATACCCGGTATTATTTTACAAATCGTGATAGTGCCTGTACTTGTAATGTTATTTGAAAATCCACAAATTTTTAGGAAGCGAGATTAAAATGGATAAAACTTATAATACTTTGGGTAGTACGTGCGACGTTGTTTTGGAACACGTTAAAGCATATCCCAAGCTACAACCACAGGATATTTTCAAGCTCTTGTTCCAAAGCGCCTTCGGGTGTGAGCATTTAGTTTCAAGCTTTGAAACAGCCCTGAAATATATAAATGCTGAATATTCAAATATTTGTAAAACTGAAAAAGTAAAAATCGAGAAGCTTGACGGTGGATATAAGCGTGTTTATCTATCCTGCTTAAATCAAGGCATAAGGGCTGATACGCTTGCAAAATTGTTTTGCTTATCGGCTAAAACAGAGCCTGAAGGCAGGGCTTTTTTAGAAGAAAAACTGCAAGGCGTTAACCAGCTTTTAGCTGAAAATAAATTGCCGTTTGACGAAAATTTATATGCAAAATCCCTTAAAACTTGGCGTGAAGCAGGGTATCCCGCAGTGCATCATTCACAAGTATTTAGAGATGAATACAAACCTGCATATCGCGTGATAACCGACCTATACGCCGACTTTTTGCCAATTTTTACACAAATTGACAGGCTTTTAGACAAGGGGAGCGTAGTAGTTGCGATTGAAGGTGGAAGCGCAAGTGGCAAAACAACGCTTGCAGGTATTTTAGAAGATGTTTACAGCGCAAACGTAATCCATATGGACGACTTTTTCCTGCGCCCAAATCAGCGCACGGCTGAAAGATTAGCTGAAGTCGGTGGCAACGTTGATAGGGAGCGTTTTTACGATGAAGTCATAAAGCCTTTAAACGCACGTGAAACTATAACGTACAGCCCCTTTGACTGTTCAACCCAAACCCTTAAAGAGCCCGTAACCTTACAGTCTAAAAAACTAACCGTTATTGAAGGCGTTTACTCAACCCACCCAGCCTTTTCAAAATATTATGATTTAGCAATCTTTTTAGATATAGATAAAGAGCTTCAAAAAGCGCGCGTAATAAAACGCAATACGCCGGCTTTTGCCAAACGATTTTTTGAAGAATGGATTCCACTTGAAGATATCTATTTTGAAAAGACTCAAATCAAAGAACGTTGTTTCAATCAAATAATAAAATAAAATATACATAAAAGGAGAACACTGATGAGTAGTTTTGAAAACCTACGTATAGTGGACAATTTCTATCAAACGTCATTGTTTTTCCCGATGCCAACGGTAATTATTTCAACCTTATGCGAAGACGGAAAAACAACGCTTGGCCCATATTCCTTGGTTCAGCCTTATTACGTTGCCGGCAAGGATTATTACGCTATGCTGTTATGCTGTCGTAACTCTTCAAACACGGCTCAAAACATCTTAAGAAACGGCAAATGCACGCTTAATTTTATCGACGACAAGCCTGCAACCTTTAAAGAAGCCGTTAAACTTTCTTGGCCGGGCGATAAGCCTGAAGAAAAAATGCCAAAGTGCAACTTTAAGCTTGAAAAAAGTCTTTTAGAAGAAGAAACGGGCGAGCCAAGGCCAATGGTCTTAACCGACGCAATACAAGCCGTTGAATGCACCTGGGTGCGTGAGCTTGAAGGTGCTGAAAAATTCGTCGCAGGCGAGCTTAACGGCTACGAACCTCCGTATAATGATTTTAACGGCATTACGTCAAAATTTGGCGCGCATTTCATCCTTCGCGTTGACAAAATTTTGATGAAGAAAAAATACAGCGACGCAATTATCAACGGCGTAAGGGCGAAAGACTTTCCAGCGCTTCCAGTTGACTACGGCTATCGTGATTCCAAAAACTTCTGGTTCCATAGAAAAACTAAAATGCGCGCTGAACTTTTACAAATGCGCCAAGCGTCAATCGAATCGGTACGCTACGCCGCTGATCGCGTTGACGATAAGATTAAATTCACCGACGAAGCGCTCCAAACCGTACTTGGTGTACCAAGGGTTTTCTTACCACTCGTTTTAAAGGGTTGCGTTGCTTGGGCAAGGGAAAACAACGTTGAACTAATCACGGCAGAGCATATGAAAATCATTAACGACAAGCGCTCAAAAGAAAAAAATAAAAAACAATAAAATAAATTAAAACGAGCTGTTTAGGGTAACTTAAACAGCCCGTTTTTTATTGATAATCGAC
>JAZTYT010000128.1:0-6364 GCA_045637045.1 Christensenellaceae bacterium
GTTGTCTTCCTAAGACCGCTTGGCCTCCGACTTCCCGAGGATATGCCCTTCCTTGCTGACGGTACTCCCCTTGATATAGTTCTTAACCCGCTGGGCGTTCCTTCACGTATGAATATCGGTCAGGTGCTTGAAGTTCACTTAGGTCTTGTATGTAAGCAACTTGGCTGGAAGATCGCAACGCCTGTATTCGACGGCGCAACGGGTGCTGAAATCGAATCCTTATTAAAAGAAAACCACATCGTTAACCCTGACGGCGAAGTTGACGGTAAGATTCAGCTTTACGACGGCAGAACGGGTGAACCGTTTGAAAATCGCGTTACGGTTGGTCAAATGTATATGATTAAGCTTCACCACCTTGTAGACGATAAGATCCACGCAAGGTCGACAGGTCCTTACTCACTTGTTACCCAACAACCTTTAGGGGGCAAGGCGCAGTTCGGTGGCCAACGTTTTGGTGAAATGGAAGTTTGGGCGCTTGAAGCTTACGGCGCAGCGCACATTTTACAAGAAATTTTAACAGTTAAGTCTGACGATATCGCAGGTAGAAGAAAGACTTACGATTCAATAGTAAACAAGGGTGACGACAACTCTGAACCTGGTATTCCAGCATCATTTAAGGTGCTTTTAAAGGAATTACAATCACTCGGCTTGGATATGAAGGTATTAACCGAAACGGGCGATGAAATTTCACTTAAAGAACTTGAAAACGATGAAGTTGACGAAAGAGCACCTGCTATCGAAAGAGAAGAACACGTTAGAGTGGATATTGTTGATACGGTTGGCGATGAATTTATCGAAGACGAATCAAGCGACTCCATCTTCGAAGAAGAATTTGGTCTCGACGATGACGACCTTGACGACTTTGACGCAGGCGATTTGCTTGACGACGATTACGGCGACCTTGAAAACCTTGACAATCTCGACCTTTTAGACGACGATTTCGACGATTTCGATGACTAATTATTAGGGAGGTAGAATATGTTTGAACTTAACAATTTCGACGCTATTCAGATTGGCGTAGCTTCCCCCGAAAAAATCAGGGGTTGGTCTTACGGCGAAGTAACCAAGCCGGAAACCATTAACTACCGCACCCAAAAACCTGAAAGAGACGGGTTATTCTGTGAAAAGATTTTCGGGCCTACAAAGGACTGGGAATGTCACTGCGGAAAATATAAAAGAATTCGCTATAAAGGCGTAATTTGCGATAAATGTGGTGTAGAAGTTACACGTGCAAAAGTTAGACGTGAACGTATGGGGCACATTGAGCTTGCTGCCCCCGTTTCACACATCTGGTACTTCCGTGGCGTACCTTCAAGAATTGGTTTGATTCTTGACATGAGCCCTAAACACTTGGAGCAAGTTTTATACTTTGCTTGCTTCGTTGTTTTAGATCCAGGTACAACCGAATTTACCTATAAGCAAGTAATCAACGATAAAGAATACCTTGACGCAATCGACAAATACGGCTACGGCTCGTTTAAAGCCGGTATGGGTGCAGAAGCTATTAAAGAGCTTTTAATGGCAGTTGATTTAGACAAGGAAGCTGAAGAAGTACGCAAAATCATTAACGACACAAACTCTGGTCAAAAGAGAACTAAAGCCGTTAAGAGAATTGATATTATCGAAGCTTTCCGTCGCAGCGGTAACCGTCCTGAATGGATGATTTTAGACGTTATCCCTGTAATCCCACCTGAACTTCGCCCAATGGTACCGTTAGAAGGCGGTAGATTTGCAACGAGCGACTTGAACGATTTATACCGTAGAGTAATCAACCGTAACAACCGTTTAAGAAAGCTTATGGAGCTCGGCGCGCCAGATATCATTATCAGAAACGAAAAGAGAATGCTCCAAGAAGCCGTTGACGCGCTTATCGATAACGGCCGTCGTGGCAAAGCAGTTTCAGGCGCAGGCAACCGTGACCTTAAGTCATTATCAGGTATGCTTAAGGGTAAGCAAGGTCGTTTCCGTCAAAACCTTTTAGGTAAACGCGTTGACTATTCAGGCCGTTCAGTTATCGTAGTTGGCCCAGAATTAAAGCTTTATCAATGCGGTTTACCAAAGGAAATGGCAATCGAGCTTTTCAAGCCTTTTGTAATGAAGAAGCTTGTTGAAAGTAACCAATGCCACAACATCAAGAGCGCAAAACGTACGGTTGAAAGAATGAAGCCTTGCGTTTGGGAAATTTTAGAAAACGTAATCAAGGATCACCCAGTTTTATTAAACCGTGCTCCTACGCTTCACCGTTTATCTATTCAAGCCTTTGAGCCTGTTTTAATCGAAGGCAGAGCAATTAAGCTTCACCCACTCGTTTGCGGTGCGTTCAACGCCGACTTCGACGGCGACCAAATGGCTGTACACGTACCGTTATCCATTGAAGCGCAAGCCGAAGCAAGATTCTTGATGTTATCATCAAACAACATCTTAAAGCTTTCAGACGGCAAGCCTGTTATGGCGCCAACCCAAGACATGGTTTTAGGTTGCTACTACTTAACGCTTGTTCGTCGTGAACACGGCAAAAAATATAACAATCACTTCGTTGAAGACGAAAACGGCGTAGAATACAAAGCAGGTATTTACACGCCTGAAGAAGCAGTTATGGCATACCAAACCAAGCAAATATCTCTCCAAGACGAGATTTTTGTACGTAGAAGCCACACCTTTGAAGACGGCCATACGGTAACCAAGCTTGTTAAAACTACCTGTGGTAGAATTATCTTCAACGACGCAATCCCACAAAATATCGGCTTAAGAGCAAGAAGTGAAGAAGCTGATTACTGCGAATTAGAAGTTAACCAACTCGTTAAGAAAGGCGAACTTAAGAAAATCGTTAACGCTTGCTTTAAAACTGGTGGCTCACCACTTGCTGCCGAAGCTCTTGACAGCATCAAGGCTTTAGGCTACAAGTATTCAACCATCGCGGCGCTCACGACAAGTGCTTTCGATATGCACATTCCTGAAAACAAGGAAGCAATCCTTGCTAGCGCTGAAAAGGAAGTTTTAAGAGTTGAAAAACTCCACGCTCGCGGTTTGTTAACTGAAGACGAAAGATATAAAAAGGTCGTTGACCTTTGGACAAAGGCAACCGACGATATTTCCAACGAAATTCCAAAATCACTTGATAAGTTCAACCCAATCCAAATGATGGTTGACTCTGGTGCGCGTGGTTCTAAAGACCAGGTAAAACAGCTCGTTGGTATGCGTGGTCTTATGAGCGATCCTAACGGTAAGACCATTGAAATTCCAGTTAAGTCTTGCTTTAGAGAAGGCTTAACGGCACTCGAATACTTTATTTCTTCACACGGTGGTCGTAAAGGTCTTGCCGATACGGCTTTAAAGACGGCTGACTCCGGTTACTTAACCAGACGTTTAGTTGACGTTTCACACAACGTTATCGTAAGAGAAGAAGACTGCTTTGCAGGTACTGGCGAAAAACCAAAGGGTATGTTGATTTCCGCAATTACCAGCATTGAAGGCGGTAAGGTAAAAGAAATCGAATCATTAGAAGACAGACTTGCAGGTAGATTTACTATCGACGCAGTTTGCTATCCTGAAGGACACGAAAAGGCCGGTCAAGTTATCGTTGAAGCAGATTCAATGATTAGCGAAGAACAAGCAAAAGAAATCGTTAACGCTGGCATTAAAGAAGTTTTAATCAGAAGCGTATTTACCTGTCGTTCAAGAAACGGTATCTGTGCAAAATGTTACGGCAAGAATATGTCTAATAACTTACCTGTAAACACAGGCGAAGCAGTTGGTATCATCGCCGCACAATCAATCGGTGAACCTGGTACACAGCTTACGATGAGAACCTTCCACACTGGTGGTATCGCGTCTGACCAAGATATTACGGCAGGTTTGCCAAGAATCGAAGAGCTTTTCGAAGCGCGTAAGCCAAAGGGCCAAGCAATCATTTGCGAAACGACCGGTATCGTTAAGATTATCGAAGCAAGCGACAGCCAAGACAATCTCCGTCACGTTATCGTTAAGGGCGAAGGTGCAGGCAGGGAATCAACCCAAGACTACACGATTCCGTTCACTGCAACCTTACGCGTAAAAGAAGGCGATATGGTTAAGCCTGGCGACGAACTCACAACGGGTTCAGTTTACCCACAAGACATCTTAAGAACGCGTGGTGTTAAGGGCGTACAAGACTACATCTTACACGAAGTTCAATCAGTTTACCGTGCGCAAGGCGTTGAAATCAACGATAAACACGTTGAAATCATCGTTCGTCAAATGTTACGTAAGGTTCGCGTTGAAAACTGTGGCGATACGGATATGCTCCCAGGCGAAATGGTTGACCTTACCTACTTTGAAGACCAAAACGCAAAGGTTATGGATGAAGGTGGCAGACCAGCAACGGTTAAGAGAGTGCTTTTAGGTATCACTAAAGCGTCACTCGCAACCGAAAGCTTCTTATCAGCAGCGTCATTCCAAGAAACTGCAAGGGTATTGACCGAAGCTGCAATCAAGAACAAGATCGACCCATTGTTAGGTCTTAAAGAAAACGTAATCATCGGTAAGTTAATTCCTGCCGGCACGGGCGTAAAAGATTATAAGCTTTTAAACCCACAAATCAATAACTAATAAAAACTAATCGGCTTAAGGTTTAGGCTCTGTCACAACAAAGCCAAGGTTTAAAAAAGCCTTAAGTCGATAAAAAACCCGTTGCAAAGTCGCAAGTGTATAAAATAGTGCATAAATGACTAAATTTTATTTGACTAATAAATAAAAAAATGCTAAAATCAACGGGTAAGGTCAACTAGTTGACCAATTTTTGCGTGCAAAAACGCAACATAAAAAAGTTTCTTACGTAGTCCTTAATTTTTGGGTTACGGTCAGAATATTCCGAAATATTAAAAGGAGGTAAAACATGCCAACAATCAACCAAATCATCAAGCACGGTAGACACACTGGCGTTGAAAAGAGCAAAGCACCTATTTTAGATAGCTGTCCACAAAGACGTGGCGTATGCCTTTCAGTAACCACAACGTCACCAAAGAAGCCTAACTCGGCTATGCGCAAGATTGCAAGGGTAAGATTGACCAACAAGCAAGAAGGTACAATTTACATTCCAGGCGAAGGCCACAATCTTCAAGAGCACAGCTCTGTACTTGTTCGCGGTGGTAAGGTAAGAGACTTACCTGGTGTTAGATATCACATCATTCGCGGTACGTTAGATACAGCAGGCGTTGCAAAACGCAGACAAGCACGTTCAAAATACGGCGCAAAGAGACCTAAATAGTTAAATCTTACGCAAAACACAAGTTACCTACTTATTCGGAATATTAACCATTAAACGCCCGAAGCAAAGTAGGCAGTATCCCGTTTAGCGGGAGAAGGTTCGCTGCTTTATCAATATTATAATAAAGCGTGCGATAGCTGTACTGGGCAATGCCCAAAAATAAAATAAGGAGAATTAAAGATCATGCCAAGAAGAGGCTCTATCCCAAAAAGGGACGTGCTACCTGATCCATTAACCGGCAGTAAGGTTGTAACTAAATTAGTTAACCAAGTTATGCTCGATGGTAAAAAGGGTATCGCACAAGGCATCGTATATGATGCTTTCAAAATGATGAGTGAAAAGACTGGCAAAGAAGCTATGGAAGTTTTCAACCAAGCTTTAGAAAACGTTAAGCCACAACTTGAAGTTAAGGCAAGACGTGTTGGTGGTTCAAACTATCAAGTGCCAATCGAAATCAGAGAAGAAAGAAGACAAACTTTAGCAATCCGTTGGATTGTTGCAAACGCTAGAAAGCGTGGTGACCGTGACATGTATGCACGTCTTGCAAACGAACTTTTAGATGCAGCTAACAACACTGGTGGCGCAGTTAAAAAGAAAGAAGATATGCATAGAATGGCTGAAGCTAACAGAGCTTTCGCACACTTCAGATGGTAATAGGGAAGAAGAATGCCAAGACAAGTCGAACTTAAAAATACCAGAAACATCGGTATCATGGCGCACATCGACGCCGGAAAGACAACAACGAGCGAACGCATTCTCTTCTTTACGGGTAAGACACACAAACTCGGCGAAGTACATGAAGGCGCAGCAACTATGGACTGGATGGTTCAAGAACAAGAACGTGGTATAACAATTACGTCAGCCGCAACAACTTGTTTTTGGAAAGGTAACCGTATTAACATTATCGACACCCCAGGCCACGTTGACTTTACTGTTGAAGTTGAAAGATCGTTAAGAATTTTAGACGGTGCAGTTGCGACCTTCTGTGCAAAGGGTGGCGTTGAGCCACAATGCGAAACGGTTTGGCGTCAAGCAGATAAGTACCGCGTTCGCCGTATTGCATACGTAAACAAAATGGATATCAACGGTGCGAACTTTTTAGGTGCTGTCCAAATGATG
>JAZTYT010000129.1:0-8094 GCA_045637045.1 Christensenellaceae bacterium
AGCGCAAAGCGCTTGCGTGACGGGTGCAAAGGGGCAGTTTTTAGTTTCACCACGCATTGATAATTTAACAAGCGTTTACAGTTCAATTATGGGCTTGATTGAAAGCGCTCCACACGGCGTGTCGGTTTGCGCTTGCTTTGACAATGAAGAAATCGGTAGTCACACAAAGCAAGGTGCGTATTCCGACCTTTTACCTGCGCTTTTAAGAAGAATTAACGCTGACCTTAAAAAGACTGAAGCAAGTTATTTAAAGGCCTTTAAAAACGGTATGCTTTTATCGGTTGATAATGCGCATGGCGTTCACCCTGCTCACCCTGAAAAGAGCGACCCTGAAAACAAGGTCATCTTAAACGGTGGCATCGTTATCAAGCACCACACCAATTACTCAACCGACGGCTTATCGTCAGCGCTTATTAAGACCTTGCTTGAAGATAACGGCGTTGAATATCAAGACTATTACAATCGCTCGGATATCCGTTGCGGTGGTACTTTAGGGCTTATTACAAGCACAATGTTTAACCTTAACGCAGTTGATATTGGCCTTGCTCAACTTGCAATGCATTCGGCTGTTGAAACTGTGGGCTATAACGACGTTGAAAAGATGCAAAAGTGCATCAAGCTTTTCTTCAGCAGTAAGATTACGCACACCAAAAAGGGCGTTGTTATTAAATAGCGTTAAAAATAAATTTTTAACGTGTATGGTCAAACAGGCATAAAAAAACGACGGAAGCCTAAAGCATCCGTCGCCCGCCTGTGTCGTATAGAGCAAAAATCGACCCGCTTATTTGCAGGTGGGTATCCAGTCGAAATGTATCTGCTACTTTACTAAATGGCCTGCACCAGACAATGACCGAAAGTTAAACATAACAAGCCGAACTAAAATTCCCTTATTAATGGTTGCGGAGAGAATATAACCCTACCACGTGCACTGCAGAAAAACTTGATTTACAAGTTTATTGTAACAAAGGTTTTACCATCCGTCAATCGTTTTAACAAAAAAATATTTTTCGCGCGCCAATTTTTTTTCGGCTTAAAAAGTAGGTGTGCTTGGTGGATTAAGCTATGTTAAAAATTACCCCTTTAGGCGTAGATGGTAGTTATCCAACTAAAGGTCCGACAAGTGGCTATTTAGTTGAAAGCGATAACGCGAAAATACTACTTGATATAGGTAGTGGTGTTTTTTTAAGCCTTATAAATAAAATTGAAATTACAAAGCTCGACGCATTGGTAATTTCGCATTTCCACTTTGACCACTCGTCTGATATAGGCGTTTTAAAGTACTATTTAGAAGCCAACCGCTTAAAGCTAAAGGTTTACGCACCTAAAGACGATTCCTATTTTTATAAGGTGATTTTAGATAGTAATTGCTTTGAATACGTTGAGATTACCGAAGGTCAAAAATTCGCGATAAACGGCTTATTGCTTGACTTTTATCAAATGAAGCACCCAGTTTTAACCTATGGCGTTAAAATAACCGACGGTAAAAAGACGCTTTCCTACACAGGCGATACAAACGTTTGCGATAACCTTGACAGGCTTTTAGCGGGCACTGATTTAGCCTTAATGGATTCAGCGCTTACACATAGCCGTTGGAAGGTTTTTATGCCACATTTATCGGCGCGTTGTTGTGCTGAATACGGCAAGAAGTATAATTTAAAGGTTTTGCTTACGCACCTTTACGCAAAATTTGACGTTAATTGTTACCTTGAAGAAGCGTTAGCAATTTACGATAATTGCGAAATCGCACAGCTAAAAGAATACCTTATCTAATTTTTATTTGCACTAATGAAAAGGATTATCAACACACGGCCAATAGTTTTTATTGCGCTATCAATTGCGTTTGGTGTTGTTATGGGCTTTTTGTCTTTTATTCAAAACGCCTGTATTTTTATAACGCTAATTGCGTTAGCGCTTTTAATTTATTTGGCAATAACGTCATACGATAAGGATAAAGGTAAATTTATCCTGATATGCATTTGCGCTGTGGCTTTTACGCTCGGGCTGTTGCTTATCACGTTAAAAATAAATACTTTTACTTTAGCGCGTGGTTTTGACGGTGATACCTGTCAATTAACTGCAATCGTTACCGGCGTTGACCGTTTGTCAAACGATAATCTTGGTTTAACTCTTAATAGCGTAAAGATAGGCGCTAAAAAGGTAAGCTTTGACGTTTACCTGGTCGTACCTAATCAAACTGTTAACGTTGGCGATAAAATTGTAACTGACGCAAAGCTTACCTATCAGGGGGTTGAAGCTAAAAACCTTGCATCTTTTACGCCACTTTTCGGTTATAGCGAAATGGTGACTACAACGCTTGAAAACGCAAGTGCCTTTCACAAGCTGTTTAATCTTGTAAAGACTAAAATTTTGTCCAACCTTAAAGGCGATAACGGCGCAATGGCGCTTGCGCTTTTACTGGGCGACACAAGCTATCTCTCAACGGATACGAAGCTTGCGTATAAGCTTTCGGGTATCAGCCATATATTCTCCGTTTCAGGCTTGCACGTCGTATTCTTTTCAATGCTGGTTGCGTCACTATTAAAGCTTGTTAAAGTTAAGGGGATATACCACGTAATTTTATCCTTTGTTATAACCTTGTGTTATGCAGGCGTATGTGGTTTCCCAATACCTGCAATTCGCGCTGTAATTATGACGCTTGTTTTAAATACGTCAAAAGCCTTTGGACGTAAAAACGACAACTTAAATTCAATCTTTTTAAGTTTGATTGTAATTTTGTTGATTTTTCCGCACACGCTATTATCGTACGGCTTGATATTATCTTACCTTGCCGTTATCGGTATGTCCGTTTATAATTTCTGTTTTGAAAAGCCTTTAGACGGCTATCCTAAATTTATCAAAAACGCGCTTTCCACAAGTATTGCCGTAACTATACTAATAACACCGGTTTTATTCAAAATGTCGGGCTATATGTCGATTATTGTGGCATTATTAAACGTAATAGTAGTGCCTGCAGTCAACGTTTTGTACTACGTTTTGTGCTTTACGACGATAGTTACTTTAATAATTCCAGCGCTTGATTTTTTGTGGTTTTTGCCCGATGCAATTACCAATTTTATAAATGCGTTTATGTCCGTGGTTGATTTTAGCCGACTTGTCTTTTACGGCACGGTTTCAACTATGGCGCTCGTTTTATATTACGTTGCGCTAACCTTTACGTTTGATCAGGTTAACCTTAAAAAACCGATTAAGATATCGTGTGGGGTTATGTCAGCACTCATAATTTGTTGTTCACTTTGGGGGTTATTTTGAAATTTGACCAGCTTAAAAATTCATTAAAAGAAGAAATATCTTCCGTTTACCTATTAGAAGGCGAAGAAGCCTTTTTCCGTGAACGTGGTGAAGATTTAATCAAAAACGCCGTTATGCAAGAGCCCGAGCTTAACTATGCGCGCTTTGAAGGTTCTACTTTTAAGCAAACTGGCTTTGAAGCGCTTGTTTCTTCGCTTGCGTGCTGTCCTTTTATGAGCGAAAAGCGTGTGATTACGGTTACCGAGTGGTATCCTACACAGCAAGACTTAAAGGACGCAAGTTTAAAGGCTTATTTTGAAGCGCCGTTTGATACTGCCGTTTTGATTATTATCAACTCCAAAAAATGCGAAGCTTTAAAAAAGCTTTCTTCGGTTAACCTTGTTGATTGCGCAAGGGCAACGGGCGAGCTTGTCAGTAAGTACATACGCTCAAAAACCAATAAAGCCCAGCTTATTATTTCAACCAAGGTGTGTCAGCTTTTGCAGGAATACTGCCAAAACGATATGACGCGCATTGATTTAGAAATTGATAAACTTATCGCTTTTAAGCAAGGCGAAGACGAGATTACCGAAAAAGACGTTGAATTGATGGTTGCAAAAACCATTGATTACCAGGTTTATCAAATGGTTGCATTTATTGCTGAAAAAAAATATACTCAAGCTTATAAAGTTATACAGGATTTAACTACAATTTCAGAAAAGCAATTACTGTTCGTTTCAATTTACTATCATTTCAGGCGTATGTTTTTCGTTTCAATCTCAACCGAAAGCGACAAAGAGCTTGCGCAAATGCTTGGCGTTAAGGAATACGCAATAGTAAAAGCGCGCCAGCAAGCGTCAAGCTTTTCAGCAAAGCGTTTAAGAAAGATACTAAACAAACTTTCCCAGCTTGACGGCGATTATAAAAGTGGTAAACTGCTTTTTGACAATGCTTTTTTATCGGCAATGTTTACCGTGCTTACTGAAAATTAATTTTTGAATACTTACTAAAATTTTTTGTCGATTTTTGGTAAAATACTTTATTTTTATCAAAAACTATGATATACTTTCTTTGATATTATTGATTTAGGTGATACGAATGTTAGAAAAACTAAAAGGCGTTTTTGCAACGTTTAAAGGCACGCAAACTATTGCCTACGTTGCGGAAATTATTCTGTTAGCCACACTTATTTACTTTTTGATAAACATTTTGCTTGATAACAAGGCTGTTAGGCTGTTGATTATTTACGTTGCGTGTACTTTGGTTTTAGGCTTATGCCTGCTGTTTACGAGCGTTGATAACGCAGGTATAGCGATGCTTGTGTTCCAAGGCCTTTTTTATCTTGCAACGGTCGTTTTATTCTCAACTGAAATTAAACGCACCATCGCACACGGTAGGCTTTACGAATCAAAGCACGGCTCACAGCGCGCGCAATTTAACGCTGACGTTGCTATTGATGAAATCATCAAGGCAATTCAAAATATGTCCAAAAACGATATCGGCGCGCTTATTATCTTGTCTAACGGAAACTTGCCTTCGGGCGTATTGGAAAGTGGCGTTTATATGAACGCAGACATCTCCGCACAGCTTATTGAAAGCGTTTTCTTCCCAAAATCAGCGCTCCACGACGGCGCTTTAATCTTAAAAGGCACGCGTATTCAAGCCGCAGGTTGCTTTTTACCACTCGCGCAAGAGTTTAACCTTTCAAAGGATTTAGGCTCACGCCACCGTGCAGGTATCGGTTTGACGGAAAACGTAAACGTAACTGCAATCATCGTTTCCGAAGAAACGGGTATTATTTCAATCGCTAAAGGCGGTAAGATTATCCGTTACGTTGATACAAGCGTTTTACGTACTACGTTAAAAGAATTTTACTGGCAAGAACTAATCGGTTAAGGAGATAAAGTATGGCTAAAAATAAAAATAAATCACGTAAGTATATCTGGCGCGACTTACTTTCGCTTTTAGGCGCGCTTATCATTGCTTTCTTTATCTTTGTTGTTTCACACACTTAAATAATTATGCAAAAATAACCACGCCTTGTAAAGCGTGGTTTTACTTTTATACGGAGGCAATATGGCAAAGGATAAATTTTTAACGGTGTTTGCCGTTTTTGATAACCAAACTCAATTAAAGCTTAAGGCCTTGCAAGAAATTATCATTGAAAACGCAAAGTCAAAGGGTACGCAAAGCAGGGATATACCTTTTCATATTACGCTTGGTAGCTTTCCTACGTCCCAGGAAAAGGAATTGTCGGAAAGAATTGAAAGGGTATGTAGCCTTACAAAATGCTTTGATATTGACCTAATGCACGTCAACTTTTTCGGTAGTAGGGTAGTCTTTATTGAGCCAAGCGTAAACGAAAGTTTAATTAAGCTCCATAACGAGTTTGATAGCAATTACGCCAACGGCTTTGATTGGCACGCGCACGCAACGCTTTTTATTGACGAACGCCAAGAAGTAGTCGATAAAATCAAGCCCATTGCAATACAATGCTTTAAACCTATGAAATCACGGATAGTGGGTATGCAGATGGGTGAGTTCTTCCCAACGAGAATGATTACCGAAAAAGATTTGCTAAAATAAACAAAAATAAAAAAAAGGGGTTCGCGTGAACCCTTTTTTGTATGCTATATTTTTCTTAAATCTTTGCCTTTTAGCTCAAGCACTAAATTGGTTTTGCTTGAAAGCCTTGAGAAAAGTCTATCGCCGTACTTTGCACCGATTTCATCTAATGATAAGTTGGTCGTAATCATATACGGTTTTTTGCGTTCCTGACGCTCTGAAATTATCGTGTAAAGGTTTTGCGCTGTTACGTTATTTAAAAGCCTTTCAGCACCTAAATCGTCGATAACCAAAAAGTCGCAGGTGGAGAGTATATTTAGTATATTGTTTTGTTGCTGCGGTGTTAGATACATCATCTCGATAAAGACGTTGTTTAATCGGTTTGCCGTTAAAAACAGAACGACGTGTTTATCGGTTAAAAACTGGGCAACAGCCTGTGATAAAAAGGTTTTACCCGTACCCGTCTTGCCTGTAATAATAATATTTTTTGAATTTTCCGACAAATTGTTTGCATATTTATTCAGTTTTTCAAAATAAATTTTAGTTCCGTTTTCTTGTGATAACGTGTCGTCACTAAATTTTACAAGCGTTGGTACAGGTGTTGAAAGCTCTCTATAACAAGCATTGGTAACTTTTTCAATAAAGCAGGAACAATATGCGTTATCTACGTGGCCTTGTCCGTTACAAATAGGGCAGAGCGTTGTAATTTTCTTGTCAAAAAAGCCCAACTCTTTGCGTAGTTCGTCACGCTTTTTTTTAAGCCCGTTTATTTCTTTTTTAAGTTTTTTTGCGCAGTTATCATCTTCTAAAAAGAGTGCTTTTTGCAAATCAAATTCAAGCGTTGCAAGTTGGTTTACAGTGTTACTGTAAGTTTGGTTTTCAAGCAATGCTTTTTCCAAAAGGTCAAGCTCGAATTGGCGTTGATTTTTTTCAGATGCAAGCGTTAGCTCAACTTCGTTTAAAATGTTTTTATTGGTAATCATAATCAGTCAAAATCTACCGTTTCAATATCTACTATAAGCTTATCAAGCTCTTCTTTGGTGTAAGTTCTTTCTCCGACAAAATGGTGTGACATCTTGCTTGTGTCGTTTTGCTTTGGTTGTTGCGAAACAGTTGGGATGTCTTCCTTAACGAAAATACCTTTATTCTTCCAGTTGCCAAGCACGGAATTCATATAAATCATAGGGCTTGTCCTACCGCCTGAAATTTGCGCGGCGGATAAAATCATTTCTTCGCTAAAGCCCCAATTACGCCAGGAAGCAAGGTTTTTTCTATCCCACTCGTTAGGCTGACGCATAGTACCCGTTATGTCTAAAAGCTGTTTAATAAACTCGTCGTCTTTAGCCTTTAACTTAAAGTAATCTGCAATATCGCACAAGCTGATTAACCCTTTTTTGTAAAGGTTGTTGACTACGTCGTTCATATCTTCAAGGCTCTTTTTACGCTTTTTAAAGCAATAATTTGCCAAAAACGTAAGCGTTTCACGGTCAAAGCCTAATGAAAGCCAAGGGTTAACGTAGTTGTCGATAACAGGTTTTATTACTTCACAGTAAACTGAAAGCTCACGCGTTAACGATTTAGCAAGCTCGATAACTTCGGTTTTCTTGATAAGATAATCGGCAACTTCCTTTTCTGAAAATACCTTTGCGCTGTAAAGCTCTGAAATAACTTCGTCAAGCTTTAAAATGCTCTTTGACTTGGTTGCTTTTGCCGTGAAGATAACGACGTCGTGCTCAAAGCCAAGCTCTTTAATCCATTTATTGTAGTAGTTAAGGTCTTCAACGTCGGCCTTGCGCTTAATGGATAGGGCAGTGAGTACCTTTTGAATATCGTTGCTCTTGGTTATGTAATCGGCAAGCTCAATTTCAATCGAGTCAACTGTGGTGATGCCACGCGTTGCAAAGTCTTTAGCGACTGCATAAATATACTTTCCGCCGATTGACGGACCTTTAAGGTCAACGCAGTACTTACAAATCATAAGCATTGCTTCAGGCTTGATGGAATAGTCTTCCATAATGCCAAAATAATCAGCGTATTCGTTGGTGGAAATCATTCGTTCGGTGACAAGGCTTTGGAGCGACTTATTAAACTCGTCGTACTTACCGGCTTTAAACTTGCGTGGTTTACCCGTACGTGATAATGGCAAATATTTAACGGTAAAAGGCTCTTCACAAATGATTGAAACGCAATCGAATTCTTCCCAGTATCTAAAGCAGTCCTTAACGGTAGTTTCTTCCATACATAAATTTGCGCAGAACTTGGTAAAATCAAGCCCGTCGC
>JAZTYT010000130.1:0-5795 GCA_045637045.1 Christensenellaceae bacterium
GTACGGCAATGATTGGCGACCCAACGGGTAGAACCGATTTACGCCAAATGCTTACCAACGAACAAATCAATAACAACATTGAGCATTTCAAGGTGCAAATGTCACGCTTTATCAACTTTAGCGGTGAAGACGGTGCGATTATGGTTAACAATGCCGATTGGCTTTTAAACCTTAATTACGTTGACTTTTTGCGTGATATCGGCATTTGCTTTTCCGTAAACAAAATGCTTACGGCTGAATGCTTTAAATCAAGGCTTGAACGCGGGCTTAACTTTTTAGAGTTCAACTATATGCTTATGCAGGGCTACGATTTTTATAAGCTTTTCACCGATTACGACTGCGTTTTGGAAATGGGTGGCGACGACCAATGGTCAAATATGCTTGCGGGCGTTGATCTTGTTCGCCGTAAAGCGCAAAAGCCTGCTTACGCTGCAACCTGCACGCTTTTATTAACGAGCGACGGCAAGAAGATGGGTAAAACGGCTAAAGGTGCACTTTGGCTTGATGAAAACAAGACTACACCTTACGATTTCTATCAATACTTTAGAAACGTTGAAGACAGCAAGGTTGCCGAATGTATGAAGCTTTTAACCTTTATGGAGCTTGATGAAATCGAAGAGCTTACCAAGTATCAAGATGAGCGCATGAACACTGCTAAAGCAAGACTTGCGTTTGAAGTAACAAAGCTTGTTCACGGTGAAGAAAAGGCGTTGGAAGCACAAAAGCAAGCGCAAGGTGCGTTTGGTGGTAACGCTGATGATATGCCAACGGTTACGATTGCTAAAACCGACTTTATCCCTGACGTTATGCTTGGTGCAGGCATCGTTAAGTCTAAAGGTGAAGCGCGTACCTTAATCAGTGGCGGTGGCGTTAGCATTAACGAAACCAAGGTTACGGGCTTGACGCTCGATAAGGCCGTATTAGACGCTGGCGAGTTTGTTTTACACAAAGGTAAAAAGGTACACGTTAAAGTCGTATTTGAAAACTAAAAACACCGTTAATCGGCTTATAGACCGACTTAATTAAGAATTTATCAATAAATTGCCCCTACTTTTATTTAAAAGCGGGGGCATAAAACTATAAAGGGGGGAGCGCTTTGGATAACTATTTTGCAGTTGAGTTTCAAAAGGAAAGTGAAATCGTGATTGAAAAGTCACGCTTTATCACTAACGTTTTCCCTGTGGAAACTGAAGCGCAGGCTAAATCAGAGCTTGATAAAATCAGGAAAAAATACGCTGACGCAACTCATAACTGTTACGCCTTTGTCACCGACTTTGGCCAGACGTCACGCTCATCTGACGACGGTGAGCCTTCAGGCACGGCAGGCGTGCCGATATTAGAAGTTATCAAAAACCAGAAGCTTATAAACACTTTAGTTGTGGTTACGCGTTATTTTGGTGGCATAAAGCTTGGCGCTGGCGGGCTTGTAAGGGCTTATTCAAAGTCGGCTTCAAACGGCTTAAAAGCAGGTGGTGCGCGTGAGTTTTTTTATTGCGATAACGTTAAAATTAAACTGTCTTACGATGAATACAGCTTGTTTTTAAGGGAGATTGTACCTTTAGCGCACAAGGTTGTTTCAACCGATTACGCCGAAGATATAACTGTGGTGGTTGCCGTTAAAAAGTTGGCCTATAAGCCGTTTATCGACAAGTTTAACGCCATTTTTTACGATAAAACCCTTGAAACGATAGGTGGGGAGTTTTATTGATATGAAGACTATAACTGCAATAACCCCACAGGTTAAGGACAAAAAACGGGTTAACATATTTTTAGACGGAAAGTTTTTTTGTGGCTTGCAAAAAATAACCCAAATGACCAACAATCTACAAGTTGGCGACGTTGTTTCTGAAAAGCGTTTGTCGGAGCTTGTTTTTGAGTCGGAGTACACTGCGTGCGTTGACCTTGCGTACAAATATTTGGGCAGGAAAAGTCATACCAAAATGCAGGTGATACTTTATTTGCAGGGCAAAAATTTTGACAATAAGGTAATCGGTAAGGTTATAAATAAGCTTGAAGAATACGGCTACTTGGATGATATGCAATACGCGAAAACCTATATTGATATCAAAAAAACGAGCAAGGGCAAGCGCATGCTTTCGGCTGAATTAAGGCTTAAGGGTGTTGACTCAAAAACCGTTGAAGAAGCCCTTTATACGCTTGAAGATGAAGACGTATTCGCTTACAACGTTGCTAAAAAATATATCAAAAATAAGCCGTTTGATTTTGAATTAAAGGCTAAAGCCTTTAGGTATTTAATTTCCAAAGGTTTCTCATACGACAACGCAACGGTTGCGCTTGATAAAATTAGTGCAGAGCTAAAACAAGACTAATATGCAAATTATAAAGCTGAAAAAAGTAAACTCCACCAAGGATTACGTAACAAAGTTAATAAAAAAACTGTCGCGCCTTCGGGAAGACACGGTTGTTGTATCCAAGTTTATGGTGCAAGGCAAGGGCATTTTTAGTAAACCCGACCCAAATAGTTTAGGTAAGGTGCATTTTTCTTATCTTCGTTTTTACACGGGGGTAAAGGGTGAAAAGGGGGCGCAATTACAAAAATTGGTTGGTCACGCAATATTGAATACGCTTTATTCGCTTGGTGTTAAAGCCGAAATAAATTCGGAAAACAATATTTTGGTTGGCGATAGAAAAATTGGCGATATAGATATTGAAACCACGCTTATCGGGGATTATCTTGATTACACGATAGTTACCGTAATCTTAAACGCTAATAACGACCTGCAAAATGGGTCAATGCCCGCCACGACAATCAAGCAAATTACGGGCAAAGACGTAAACCTTGAAAGCTTGATATTTACACTTTATTACAACCTGCAAAATCTATAAAAATCGGTCTATAGGTCGATTAATAACTAAAAAAGTAAGCCTTTTGTGTGGCGCAACGCTTGTTTTTAAAGCCCTGCGTACCCAACGGGGCTTTTTTTGTTATCATTTTATATTTTAAACGCATATACTAAAGTGAGCCGACAAGGCTACAAAGGAGATAAAAAATGTCATTTTTTTCCAATTTCAATTCGGAAAGGTGTCCTTGTCAGATAACCGGTAACCCTATGCAGGGCCTTTGCGAAAAGGTATGTGTTGAAGTCAATAAGGTTTTTGACGCGTGTATAAAGCAAAGTCAGGAAGAAGGGCTTGTGCTGATTTTAAACAACAACACGCCGGCAAACCCTACATATCCGTTAACCTTTATCAGCACAAGAAGCATCGGCACGATTGGCGAAATAACAAGCCTGCAAATTGACAGATTACAGGATAGGCCTCACTTTGCAAGGGTACAGGTTACAGTCCAGATTCCTGTGGAAGTTTTATACGTTGACGCAAACGGCGTGGAAGGTAAAGCAACTTCAACCGTAAGCTTATCGCAAGACGTAATTATGTACGTGCCTGAACCGTCAGTTATACCTTACACGGTTAACGCAGTAGTTTCGCTTGTATCAACGCAAGGCACTTATACTGGGGAAAACACCTTTACGATAAGTGCGTGCGTAACTATTATATTAAAAATAGTTATGCCTGTTGATTTATTGATTCCGTCATACGGCTATTGCAATATCCCACCGGCACAGGAATACTCGCAAGAAGTATGCGCTGGCTTTTTTGAACTACCGTTATTCCCGAATACTAATACTTAATAGCTGTAAGCCACTGCAAAAAGCTTTGCAGTGGCTTGTTTTTTTGTGCAGTAATTGTTGCAAAAGCCCTTTTTAGTGTGCTATACTATCCTTGAAGAAAATTTAAGGGATAAGTATGGTTATAAAGGGCTTGCAAAAATTAACGCTTTTAGATTACCCTGAAAAGTGCGCCGCAGTGGTGTTTACTTCAGGGTGTAATTTGCGTTGCCCGTTTTGTCACAATTCAAGCCTGATTCCGTTTGATAAGCAGGGTGATATAACCGAGCAGGAATTTTTCGCCTTTTTATCCAAGCGCAAGGGCCTTTTGGACGGCGTGGTAATCTCTGGTGGCGAGCCACTTTTGCAAAAGGATATTTCTTCCTTTATGTATAATATTAAGGAAATGGGCTTTTTGGTCAAGCTTGACACCAACGGCACTAACCCAACCCTACTTAAAAAACTCGTTTCGGACGGGCTTATTGACTACGTTGCGATGGACGTTAAAAACAGCCCTAAAAACTACGCCAAAACAGTCGGGGTGGAAGCCTTTGATATCGCCCCCGTTTTAGAAAGCATTGAGTTTTTATTGACGGGCGTTGTTGATTACGAATTCCGTACGACCGTCGTTGACGAGCTTTTTGACGAGCAAGCATTTATTGATATCGCAAAGCTTATAAAGGGGTGTCGTCGCTACTATTTGCAACCCTTTTTGGACGCCGAGTCAGTCCTTTTTAAGGGCTTGAGCGCGCCTAGCAAAGCAAAGATGAATAGTTATGCATCATTGCTTTCTAAAATGCTTGATTTCGTCAAAATTCGCGCAAATTAAACCTAATAAAATACGCAAAAACTGAATATATGCAGTATAAATGAAAAAATGTATAAAAGCACAAGATGTTGTGCTTTTTTTATTTTTTTAATACAAAATGTAGTTGTTTTGGTTTGACATACCACCACAATATGTGGTACTATATAAGCACTCACGTAAAAAATTAAACAAAGGAGGCGCATTATGTATAACGTGGTAAAAAGAGACGGCGAAAAAGTCGAATTTAATATTAAAAAGATTGCATCGGCAATAACAAAAGCCTTTGAAGCAACCAATAAACATTGTCACGACAGCGTTATTGATTTCTTGGCGTTAAAGGTTACTGCTGATTTTGAAAATAAAATTAAAAATGGTGTTATCGCGGTTGAAGATATTCAAGACAGCGTGGAAACCGTTTTAATAAAATCGGGCTACGACGACGTAGCAAAAAGTTACATTTTATACCGTAAGCAACGCGAAAAAATCCGTAATATGAAAGCAACGATAGTTGACTATAAATCTATCGTTGACGGGTATTTGGATATTGCCGATTGGCGCGTAAAGGAAAATTCAACGGTAACCTATTCGGTTGGTGGTTTAATTTTATCAAATTCAGGGGCTATAACTGCAAACTATTGGCTTTCTGAAATTTACGACGAAGAAATCGGCAACGCGCACAGGAACGCAGATATCCACATCCACGACCTTTCAATGCTTACAGGCTATTGCGCAGGCTGGTCGCTCCGTCAACTTATCAAGGAAGGTTTAGGCGGTGTACCCGGTAAGATTACTTCAAAGCCTGCAAGCCATCTTTCATCGCTTTGCAACCAAATGGTAAACTTTTTGGGCATTATGCAAAACGAATGGGCAGGCGCTCAAGCCTTTTCATCGTTTGACACCTACCTTGCTCCTTTTGTCAAGGTTGACAATTTAACCTATAGGGAAGTAAGACAGGCCATTGAATCCTTTGTGTTTGGCGTAAATACACCAAGCCGTTGGGGTACGCAAGCACCGTTTTCAAACGTAACGCTCGACTGGGTAGTTCCTAACGATTTAGCTGAATTACCAGCAATCGTCGGTGGCAAGGAAATGGACTTTAAGTACAAGGACTGCCAGGCTGAAATGGATATGGTTAACCGTGCCTTTATCGAAATTATGATAAAAGGCGACGCTAACGGCAGGGGCTTCCAATACCCAATCCCAACCTATTCAATCACGGCTGACTTCGACTGGTCTGAAACGGAAAACAATAAGTTGCTTTTTGAAATGGCGGCTAAATACGGTACTCCTTATTTTTCAAACTACATCAACAGCGATATGGCGCCGAGCGACGTAAGGTCAATGTGCTGTCGTTTACG
>JAZTYT010000131.1:0-1791 GCA_045637045.1 Christensenellaceae bacterium
GTTTGATAACCGACTTATAGACCAGTATTTTACACTTAATTTTTTACAAAAAAGTATAAAATTCGCCAAATTTTTTAAATTTGTTTTTGTTTGCGTTTTTTCGCCATAAAGCACCCTATAAGCCGTTTAACGCCATTTTTATAACTAAAATTTCAGTTGCTTAAGGTTACCAAAATTTGCTTTTGTGAAAGCTGTGTGAAAACGTTTGACAATGTTTTAAATTATTATTATAATTTCTAAGGTTTAAAATACGCACGCACCAGTCTATGTGCTTGTGTGCAAATTAGGAGTAATTTCAATGACGCAACAAAAATTAAAACCGTCACAAGAAAAGGTTTGGCTTAAGCACGTAACCAAGGATTATCTATCCGACCCATTACCACAAATGTCGGCGTTGGATTATTTAAAGCAGGTTAGTGCCGACCATTTACATCACTATTCGATAAACTATTACGGCAATAAAATCACTTACGCCAAAATGTTTGAAAACATTGATAAGTGTGCCGACGCATTTTACGCACTTGGCGTAAGAGAAGGCGATATGGTTTCATTTTTAACTTCAACCATACCTGAATGTATTTATTCTCTTTACGCAATCAACAAGCTTGGTGCAACGGCAAACACTATTGACCCACGTATGGATAGCCAAGCCATTTGCCGTATGATTAATGAGTCAGGCTCTAAAATTTTGGTTGTGGTTGACGTTGCATTTTTCAAAATTGCCGACCATCTTGACAAAATCAATCAGGAAAGGATTGTCGTTCAATCGGCAGCAAATTCGCTTGACCTTATCAAAACGATTGCAATCAAATTAAAGGTTAAAACCAATATTCGCTATACCGATAAGGTTATCTCTTGGAAGACCTTTTTAAAGGGTGGCAAAGGCTTAAACGTCCCCCAAGCACCTTACGTTGGCGACCGTACAATTTGCATCCCATATACAGGTGGTACGACGGGCGTACCAAAGGGCGTAATGCTTACAAACGATTCGGTTAACGCAGTTGCCTATAACTTTAAGTACGCATTACCGCAAAAAGAACCGAGAGACAGGTTTTTGGGTATAATCCCCGTGTTTACGTCTTACGGCTTTGTTTGTGGCTTGCATATGCCACTTTGCTTGGGCGCAGAATTCATACCAATCCCAAGGTTTAACCCTTATGAATTCGGTAAGCTTGTCAAAAAATACCGTCCACACCATATGATTTCCACACCAGCCTTTTACGAAATGCTTATGGACAGTAAGGAAGTCAAAGGCCTTGACTTATCCTTCCTTACCACGTTAGGCAGTGGTGGCGACACGATGAACGCAGGCTTAGAAGACCGACTTAACGCCTTTATGAAGGAACACAACATCAGGTATCCTTTGGCGCAAGGCTACGGCCTGTCCGAAATGTCGGCTGCGGCAAGCTTTTGCGTAAACGATAAATACCGTCGCGGTAGCGTTGGTATCCCGTCGGTTACTACAATCGTTGGTATTTTCGACCCTGAAACGGGTGAAGAATTAGATTACAACCAGAACGGCGAAGTTTGCGTAACCGGCCCATCAATGATGAAAGGTTACTTTAATCAGCCTGAAGAAACTGCAAACGTAATGCGTACCCACGCTGACGGAACAGTTTGGGTACACACTGGCGATATCGGTTATCTTGACGAAGACGGCTTCCTATTTATAATAGGAAGAATCAAGCGTATGATTACCCGTTTTGACGGACACAAGGTATTCCCACTCACCATTGAAAACATGGTTTCTGCCCGTAAAGAAGTTGCAGCTTGTTGCGTAATCGGTGTTGA
>JAZTYT010000132.1:0-9209 GCA_045637045.1 Christensenellaceae bacterium
TGTTTTGCCCACCAACGGTGTTTTTAGGTTGCATCGTGATTGCAAGCGCACAAATTACGCCGATTGCTAAAACGGCAACAATCAAAAGTGAAACGTAAACTATTTTTCTGTTTTTTGAAACTATTTTTTCGCTCATTAAATATAAAACCTCCTGTTATGTAATTTAAAAACCACCGTAAATTATTGGCGTGCCTATAGCGTATCCATAATCCCCTATTGCCGTTTGCACGTTGACTTTTTTGCCGTTAATCGACCTATAGCCCCATATTTTAGGTGTGTAATAATAATTGGTTACACCGTTTAAATAATTCTCGCTAAATAAAAAAGTGCAATCATACTCTGCTAAAAAATTATCAATATACTCCCTATCAAGCGTAAACAAGCTTTGCCCGTAAGATTTATTAATTAGGTAAAATCTATCCTTTTCAGCCGTGCTAAAGCTAACCATTTTGGAAGCCGAGCCCTTGTCTTCTATCGCAACGGTATAAACGCCTTCAGCGCCCTTAAAAATTGGCGTTTTAGCCCAGCTTATACAAAAAACGCAAAAAATTAACAGCACCGTTACAATTTTGTTTACCATAATAAAAAAATCCTTACCGCATATTACGGTAAAGATTATTTACTCTTTTTTCAGTTTTTAAACTACTTTTAAAATTTAATTTATAAATTTTTAGTCAACGCCTTTAAAAAGCCGTCGTCGTACATACCTTTAAGCAGTCCGTAACCCAAAGCCCCACCCTGCGCTATTGCAAGGGATAACTGCTTTTTGTCAAAGGCGTCACGGCGCTTTCTGCCCTTATACACCTTATCGTAAGCAAGCTTATACTTGATAATACTATTTTGAACGCGCAAAATATCTTCCTTTTTATAGCAGGCGTTTTGGCGCGCGTGATTTATGGAAGCAATATCACCCATATCAACGTAACCTATAAGCTTGGCGCTTTTAGTTTTATGTATCTCACCAAGCCTATCTATATCGTCGCAAATGCTTGGCGCGTCAAAAATTACTTTGCCAGCCGAAAGATAAACCCCGTATGCCGTTAAAAGTGGTTGCGATAAGGCAAATAGACACTCTTCTTTAGTGTTACCTGTAAGCATTGAAAGCGTTTGCGCACAAAAATAGCTTGGCGATAAATGCAGATTCGGCTCAATATAAATCGCTTGCGCTAAAATAAGTTGAGCAACTATGGAAACGCCACAAAAATTTTCCTGCGTGATGCCGTTAATTAAGCCCGTTGCCGACTCAACCAAACCTTCCACCACCTTAACGTCGGTGCACGCTGAAATGCCGTTAAGCTTAAGCTCTGTAAGCTGTAGCTTTTTTGACGCAATAAACGAAAACGCGTCGGCAAGCTGATTCTTTTTAAGCGTTTTATATAGCCCGACGTCAAAAACGACAAAGTCGTAAAGCCCAAGCTTAACCCTTGCCCCATTTACCGGCAAAAAGCATTTATCCGGGCAAAACAGGGGCGCAAACACACCGTAATTACAAACGGCAAGCTTTTTAGTGGGCAAATGCTTTGTTTGGTCAAGCAAGCCGTCTAAAAAATCACTGTCGCCAACGCCTATTATAAGAGCGGCCCCTTCAAAATCAAGATTTATACAAAGCGTAACGTCTTCAATAACGTAAGACTCACACAAAACACCGCTTTTTATAAGGCTGTCCTTTAAATTTTTGGCAAGGGCTAAAAAATCCTGCTCTCTACTGACTATTTTTACACACGTTTTAGCTTGGGCGATTTTAAGGCTGTCAATTACGGCTTTTACTTGCTTACAATAATCGCCAATAAAAAGCCTACCGTTAAAGGGGGCTTTGTTTAAAATATTGGTTAAAAAATTACTCTTGCTCGCCATACAAAACCTTAATGCGCCTAATCGCTCAAAATTCTTACCCATATATTACCCTAATCGCCACAAAAAGTCAAGTATGCAAGGGGCAAACGCGCCCAAAAACCTTTTTAATGATAAACGTAAAAAAATGTAAAATAATCACCTGTAAACTATTGCTTTTTAATAAATATGTGGTATAATCATTATATACTATAATTGCGGAGGAACTTATGAACAAAAGCGAATTTATCAGAAGACTTGCTGACAGACAAGGCGTAACCATTAAAGAGGCAGAGGAAAATTTTGTTTCCTTCGTTGACACCTTAACCGACTGCTTAAAGGGCGGTGACTACGTACATATTTCAGGCTTTGCTACCTTTGAAGTTAAAGAAAAGGAAGCGCGTGACGGCGTTAACCCAAAAACCAAGGAAAGAATCGTTATCCCTGGTTGTAACTCACCAACAGTTAAGTTCAGCAAAGCTTATAAAGAACTTTTTAACTAAAAAACTTAAAACACTTGCTATGGCAAGTGTTTTTTAAGCAATATCGTACTCAATATATTGATTATTATGAAAATTTTTGCAGAACGCTTTAAAGAATTACGTACGGAGCGAAAACTTAGCCAACAAGACGTAGCCAAGGAGCTTGGCGTAAGTCCTTCAGTCGTTTGCTATTGGGAAACCGACCGTAGCGAGCCAACAGCCCCAAACATTGTTAAAATTGCTGAATTTTTCGACGCAAGCGCCGATTACCTATTAGGTATTAAAAACTATTAGTATAATAAATTAAGACGGGTTTTTACCCGTCTTTTTTGTTTGAAATTTATCAAAATATGCTAATAACCGACCTATAGAAGGGCTTTTAAAAAAAATTATACTCCAAGCTGTGCTCCAATTTTGACTAACGTTTGCATTACTTCGTTAAGCTGTAGCCTTGTTTTGTCGTTTAAAATCGTGTTTTTTAAATGCTTTATAACCCTTTCGCAAAATTCAATCTCGGCAAGCAAAACTGCAGGCGTAGGCTTTGATTTTAACAGCGTGATATATTCTTCAAGCTTAAAAAAGTTCACTTTATCGTCAAGGCGTGGTTTTTTAACGCAAAGCTTACTGGTTTTTACCTTTACCTCGTCAAGCTTTGGCAATTCCTCAATCACGGCAAGTGGCGTGCAAAGTGATGCTGTTACTTCCTTTTTGGTACTCCACCAAGCAAAGCAAATTAGTAACACTAATAGATAAAAACCCACGTATAAGCCGATTATAGCGCCAAAAGTTAAAAGCACGGCTTTAAGTATTGCGTTTAAATTTATAAAAATAGCCCCACCCAAGCTAAAGTTAAGCCACCCCAAATAATACAACCCCACACCCGATATTACCCATAAAAAGAGTATGCTTTTTTTAACGCGTGGATACCCGTAAACTATTGCGCTTATCAAAATTGAAATTACGCCTAACCCACCAATCACTATAAACAATGCTCGATAAATATAACTAAAATCAGCCCTGATTGCAAAATCGTTTAACCATAAAACAAAATTATCCATAATTCACCCCAAAAAAATTGTTGACAGTATTTTACGTTTTTATACGCAAAATATCGTCAACGTTTTTATTTTGTGATGAAGTTTATAAAGCCGTAAAGGGCTTTGTTCCAATAAATCTCGTTATGAATAGCACCGTCTACAAAATCTTCAACGACGTCGTTATCGTTTATGCCTAAACCTGATAAAACACCTTTTAGTTTATCGGCAGAACAAATACTGTCGTCAGGGGTTTTATATAACGTTTCTTCTAAAAAATCAGTAGTATTACGCCCACAATAAATATATATTTTTTGCTTGTTATAGGTTGGCTTAATTTGGTTTAAAAATCTTTGCCAATCCCTTGTATAAAACAGCCCGCTTGCAGGTGAAAATGCCCCTATATGCCCGTAAACGGCACTATCTCTTAAACCTAAATAGAGCGAAGCGAGCCCACCTGAGCTTGCGCCCAATATAGTTACGTCTTCACGCGCATTGCTTACGTTATAGTTTTTAATAACGTATGGGATTAAAGTTTCAAGCATAAAATCGCCAAGCGCTTCAAGTTGCCCTTTTTCAAAATGCCCGTACTCTTTATCCCCCATTGGCGTAAGCTTACCAAAGCGTTGGCTCATAGTAAGCTGGGTGTCGCGCACAATCTCGCTTTCGCCGTTAAAAATGCCAACCACAACGTAGTCCAAATAGCAAGCGTTTTTAGATAAAACAGTATCAAGCCCCCAGGAATTAGGCGCACTGCACTTATATTTGTCGTTTTGCATTTCAAATGCGTTTTGCCCGTCAAAAATATAAATGACTTTGTACTTTTTATCACGCTTATTATCAAAATTAGGCGGTGTTAAAACGTAAACCTTTTTTTGACCACCACAGAGCGTTTCATCAAGGTTTATTTTATCGCACAACGTAAATGTGTCAATGGTTTTATCTAAATATTTTTTTTGCATTTTTGCTCCCCTTTCAGGCTAAATACACATAAAAAATAGCGTTTAATCGACTTATAGCCCGACTTTTTAGTTTTTAAGAACAGCCAAATTAAAACATAGGCTTGCCGAAAATTGCTAAATAGTTTGCTTCAACAAGCTTATTCTCAATACCACTACTATAGTTTACAATGTATAAATTCATAAGCTTGTCAATTGCCGAAACGTAGTCGGTTAGGCATTTTGCAAGGCGTTCTAAACCGTTAATCCCAGCAAAATCAAGTTTACGTGAAAGCTTACCGTTTTCAATAAAATATTCAATGCTCGGGTTGTATTTTTGCTCAATTTGAATAAATAGGTTGAAAAACCTGCCAATTAAATCAAGCAGTACCCTGTTGGTCGTGCGCAAGGCTATTTTAAGCACACCTATTTCCCTTCCGTCAGGGAAAAGCTCCACACTGTATTTAACGCGTGGGCTGTACTTATACTCGATTGCGCTTAAAAATTCTATAACCGATTGCTGGTTTTTCTCAACGCGCAAGCGCGCGTGTTCCTTTAAACACATATTAGAAAGCAAAACTATCTGGTCGATACGCTTTGACACCGTATTAAAGCCAACGCGCTCTGCCAAAATTTGGTCCACCATTTGTGAACGCGATTTGCCTTCCTTAATAGCAAGCCTGTCAACGGCGTTTATAACTTCGTCAGATAACACCATACTGTAAATGCTTTTACCCATAACGCACCTGAAATTGAATTATTTTATCTAATTATACAACAAAAATTAATAAAAATCAATACAAATTATAATTATAGTATCTTTAAACTTCTAAAAAAGCAAAACAAAAAGCCCCGAAGGGCTTAAAGGGAAGAAAAAATATGAAAAAGTTAGATTGTGTACTTTATCAAACGTGTAAAAGAACTTGACCTTGCTTTGCCTGACAAAGTGGGCAGGTGTCAAAGGCTTTTTCACCCGTACCAACAAAGCCACAGGCCGAGCATTTCCATTTAACAGCCTTATCAGCCTTATACATAGTGCCGTTTTTCATTTGCTCGTACAATTCCATAAACAGTTTATTGTGGGCTTTTTCCACGTCGGAAAGCATTTTAAAGGCTGCTGAAATCTCGCTAAACCCTTCTTCCTTTGCCGTTTTTGCAAATTCCAAATAGATTTCAACTTCATCGGCTTCGTCTTGGGCTGCGAACAATAAATTATCGGTTAAATTCCATTTTTGCTTAAAGGGCGTGCCTATACAAACGTCGATATTTTTAATGGTTTGCTTTGACGCGCTTTGAATATGCGTGTATAAGACGCGTGCGTGGTTAAATTCGTTATAAATGACCTTGTCTATAACTTCAGCAAGGCAGTTCAAGTTTTGCATACGCGCGCCGTATTCGATAAACTTATACCTTACCTGCGCTTGGCATTCCCCTGCAAAACTGCGCGCTAAATTTACGTAAGTTTGACTTTCAATAAGTTGCATAAAAAAACCTCCTGCCCTAATTATTGACAGAAGGTTTTTGGTTTATACTATAAAATTTTTATACGCTTAAACTTTATTGATACGCAATTTTTTAAGAAGCTGTTTGTTTTCAGCAACCACGCCACCACCAAGCACCGTTGCGACCTGCGCGTCGGGTGAAATGTTTGCGCGCATACCCATCGTTTGACGGAAATATTCTTCAAGACCTTCAATCTTGGAAAGCCCACCTGAAAAATAAACGCCGTTTCTACGGATATCTGCGGAAACTTCAGCCGGCAACTTTGCAAGCACCATACTGGTTACCTGGAAGATTTTATCAAAGAAAATCTTAAGCGGGTCTAAAACGTCTTGCGCGCTTAAAAGTATTGAATCGGGCCTACCCGTTGAAACAGACTGGCCGTGTACGACCATACTCGTTGTATCGCCAACAATCAAGCTACAAACGTTTTGCAGAATGTTTTCAGCCGTCAAAGACCCAATCTTTAGCTGGAACTTTTCCTTTAAATGCGTCATAAGCATTGAATCAAGCGTAAGCCCACCAATGTTTACCGTTACGCCACAGATAATACCGTCAAGAGAAACGGCTGCAATCTCGGTTGTGCCACCACCGATATCAACGATAAAGGCTGGCGACGCGTTTGTCATTGTAACGTTTAAGCCAATGGCAGTCAAGACTGGCGATTCAATAAAGGCGTAATCATTAACGCCAGCGTCCTTCAAAACGCGCTCGTACGCCCTTAAGCCCTGCGCCGTAACGCCACAGGGAACACTCATCACAACCGACGGCCTTGCCGAAAATTTACGCACGGTAATCTTGTTTAAGAAGCATTCAAGCATCTTGCTTGCTGATTTTTCATCGGTTACATTGGAATCAAATACAGGCGCAACAAGCTCGGTAGAATCAGTAGTCCTACCCAGTAATTTTTTAGCTTCTAAACCAACTGCCTTTATCTTGTTGAGATCGTCAGACTGAAAAGCGATTAAGCTCGGCTCGAATAAAACCACGTTTTGACCAACCTGGTAAATACTCGTGTAAGATGAACCCATATCTAACGCTATAGTATTGTTGCTCATTTTAGCTCCTTAAACGTTTGTATTATTTTTTCGATGGGAAGCCCCACCACGTTATAAAAACTGCCTTCGATTTCTTTTACGAGCTCAAACCCGTCCTGTATGCCGTAGCCACCTGCCTTATCAAGGCCTAAACCACTTTCAACGTAAGCATTTATAGTCTTGTCGTCAAGGGTGTTAAACTCCACGCGCGTTTTATCCACGTCAACCACCAAACCGAAATCGCCCACAAGCGCAAAACCCGTGTAAACGTAATGGCTTTTACCCGATAAATCTTTTAAAAATTGTGCGTTAATCGACTTATTGGCAGGTTTACCTAAAATTTGGCCGTCTAACAGGACTATGGTGTCAGCCCCTAAAGAAAGCTTACCTGTACGATTAAAAACTTCTGTTGCTTTTAGTTTTGCAAGCTCCTTAACGTACTCGACAGGCGCTTGGTTTTCCCATTTTGGCTCGGTTGCGTTAGAAGGCACAACGGTAAAGTCATAGCCGTGTTCTTGCAAAATTTGCTTTCGGCGCGGTGACGCGCTTGCTAATATAAAATGCTCCATAAACTTCTCTTTTGCAAAGCAAGTTTTATTAAATTTCAGTAAGCGTTGATGCTACCACGCTTTGCTGAAGCTTTAATTTTTCATCGCTTGGCAATATAATTTGTATATGCTTTAAATGGCTAAATTCATCACGTAAAACTCTTTCAGCCACGTCTTTTACAATTTTGCCACCCCTACCAACGAGCGCGCGACCTAAAAGTAAAAGATAATCAATCTTATAAAATTCACTATAATAGGCTATTGCGTAACCTAAATAAATGCCTATATCGTTAAAAACAACGTCAATGCGTGGGTCGTTTTCTTGCGCCAGCCGTTGCACCACTTTAAGCTTTTCAGCCTGCGAAAGCCCTTCCTTAAAGGTAATACCCGCGCTTTCGGAAAGCCTAATAACCCCGTCCTGCGAAAAATACTTTGCACCAACGCCAACGTCCTTTGACCATTCGTCAATAGGCGCAGTTGGGTTTAAATCAACGGGTACGAAAGCAAGCTCGCTTAAAATATCGTCAATGCACCCTGCTTGGTTTATGTAACCACCTGCTTGGCTCGTTCCCATTGCGATACCCAAAACGCAACCCTTTTCAAGCGCGTAAGCGCCTGCAAGAGCCGTTACGTCACCGTCGTTGGCAACTGTTATCGGCACTAAAAATTCCTTTGCAATATCGGTATAAATGCTTTCAACGTGCTTTTTAAAATCGTCCTTATCTACGCTGATAAAAAGCGACGCAACCTTAACCTTATTATCAATATACACGCCTGCTGATGAAACGCCGATTGCGTCCAAGCGTGGCAAATGGCTTTTTGCCCTTAAAAACGCCGTACGTATATGGTTTTTGTGGTAATTGTAATCGCTTTCGGTCTTGGGCGACCACACGATTTCTTCCTGATAGACAATCTCGCCGTCAATAAGGGCGGAAACTTTAATATCGCTTCCACCTGCGTCAAAGCCTATCCTGTACCCTTTTTTGTGTCCACCGATTTTCACACTCGCCTTTTTTAGCGCAGGGAAATCTTCTATCTTGCACCTTTCAACCGTGAACGGCTTGCCGTACACCCCCGACATAAACTGATTGTCAAAACCACGCCTGCCGTTTGGGCTGTAGGTAAGCTTGATATGCTCGTAAACGTAACCCCTACCGCAAATAACTATCTTGTGCCCACCTGCAATCCATAAGGCGCTTTTAATAAGCCGTTCGATAATCACAAGGTTTTCAGGGTACATTTTCGGGTCGGAAAATATATCAAGCTTAAACTGGAAGTTATACCCGTTGTGCCGTTCAATACTGACTAAAACACGGTCGGGCTTATTGCTTTTTGCAACCCTTTCTTTAAACGATTTTAAAGCTAAAGACAAGGGCTTAAAATTTTTATCGTAGTGTGGTACGTATTTCATATTACCCCCATTTATAAAAATATAAACGCTATGGGTCATTATATGTAATACACCACTTTTTTGTTTATTTACGTCAAGCTAACCTGTGCTTTTGCGTTAAGCGTAAGGTCGCTAAACTCTCTATTTATGTATCTCACGTAGCCTTCAGCGGCAATCATTGCGGCGTTATCCGTGCACAATAATTTGGGTGGTAAAACGACTTTAATCGACTTATTGGCGCACTTTTTAGTAATTTGCTCACGCAAATACCCGTTTGCGGCAACGCCACCACCAACTGCAATAGTCGGCACGTTGTACTCAATCGCAGCTTCTATTGCTTTATCGACTAAAATATCAAGCGCCGCAGACTGGAAGGAACAAGCAATGTCTGCTTTGTTGTATTCTTCACCCTTTTGGTCGCGCTGGTGCTTAAGTCGGAGGCCAAGCGGT
>JAZTYT010000133.1:0-1915 GCA_045637045.1 Christensenellaceae bacterium
GTTGCGCTTGTTTTTGATAACTGAACTGACGTTGGGTCGGACATTTCGTAATCGCCGTAGTTTTTAACAACGTTTTGGAGCGCCGTGTTATAAGACTTACCGTCATAGCAGTAAATTTGCGCTGCATATTCAGGGTGGTCAATGAACGGGTTACGGTTGCCTTGGATTTTATAAACCGCTTCGTTACGAACGATTTCTTCTTGTGTAGGCGGTTCTTCTAAGTGCCATTTTAAGAGTGTTGAAATCTTACCGATGGTCTTATTTGAACCTGCTGAATCAACAAAGGTTAACGAATATTGATCGCCCCAACGGGTTTCCATATACATTAAAATTCTCGCCGTTGCGCCACGGTAGCCTTCGCCTGGGTAGAATAAGCTGTTTGCTTGGTAGCAAAGGTTGCCGTATGACGTTGAGCCTGCTTCAGATACGATGTTGCCGTTTGTTTTAGGAACTTCGTCAAAGCTGTTGTTGCCTCTTGTAGAGTTTAAGTTTGCGTTGGTTGGGCGCAAGTGGTGTGCGTCAGCACCCGGGCCGCTTGATTCAGGGAAAGCTTTACCAGCGTTTTTTGGCCAAACGTGTTCACGGTTAGTGCCTGAACTAAAACTGCCGTTAAAAGATACCGACGTACCCGTATAGAACCATAAAATATTGCCAGACTTGTTAGGGTCGGCATCAGACTTTGGGAATACAGATGAAAGACCTGAATAGCTTGTTTGAGTTTTGTGCGTATCTGTAATAAGATCAGCAAGCTCTGCCCTAAAGCTACTACCGCTAAGGTTTGTATTTAACCCATCATAATAACCGCCAAATGCACTTGCAGCTTCAGCAACTACTGTTTCACTTGAAGCGTTTAAGGCTTTTTTGATTGGCGCATTGACAGGATAGAGTGAAAGCATCATGCAGAAAATAATGCACAACGCAACTAAAAGCTTGTCAATTTTAAGTTTAAAATTGTTCATTTTAAGCACCTTTTGTTGTTTTTAAGACCATAGGCTATGCCTATGCTCCCAGTTAATTATATTGCATATTTTTGATATTGTCAAGGCGTGAACACTATTTAATTTAAATAGTGTTTAAGTTTTACGCAACCTATACAAACACGATTTGTTCCGTATTAACAAAAAATAGCCCTAGCGTTATTGCAAAAATTAAAGTTTTTTACGTCTTTTTTATAAAAAGTCGGCCTATAGGTCGGTTATTTGCATATTTTATGCAAATAACAGCAAGCATCAGCTTGCCTTTTTTGCATATTTTATGCAAATAACAGCAAGCATCAGCTTGCCTTAATGTCACTTTTTGCAAATTAAAAGCACGCACATTTTTTGTGCGTGCTTAGTTTAAAATTTAAATTGTGCAATGTTTATTACACGTAACTAAGGTTTAGATGCAAGCAATGGTAGGCATTTGTGCTTTTTTGCAAGGGGGCGTACTTTTGCGTACGCAGGAATTGCAAAAAAGTGTAAATAACAAACCAGTGCGAAGTATATAAGCCTTAGTTTTGAGCAGCTCTTTCTTTAGCTTCTTTGATGATCTTGTCTTGTGCTGTTGGTGGAACTTCTTCGTAGCGAACGAATTCTGCTTTGAATCTACCCCTACCTTGAGTCATTGAACGAAGGTCAGTTGCATATTTAGAAAGTTCTGATTGTGGTGCTTCAGCTGAAACGATTGACTTACCGTCAACTTGGTCAGTACCTAAAATTCTACCACGGCGCTTGTTCATATCGCCCATAACGTCGCCCATATATGAATCTGGAACGGTTACTTCTAAGTGCATAATAGGTTCTAAAATGCAAGGGCTTGCTTTAGCAACGCCTTCAGCGTATGCAAGTTTAGCAGCTGTGATGAACGCGATTTCTTTAGAGTCAACTGGGTGGTACTTACCATCGAAAAGCGTACATTTTAAGTTAACCATTGG
>JAZTYT010000134.1:0-5976 GCA_045637045.1 Christensenellaceae bacterium
TAGCGAAGGTACGGTTTTTACGCGCCTTTCTCAAGGCTTGGTCCTGCCACTCGGTGTAGATATCGTTTGCCCACGCGCCTTGTTGGTATTCTTCACCGTCAAAGGTTTCAGTTAAATCAAACCTAAAATGCACAAGCGCGAAAATAGTGCCGTCATCGTTGCAAAAATCCCTGCGCGAGGTGTTGCCACGCATTCTTATACCAACGTCTTCGTAATAATAGTCAGTGCCGTTTACCGTTATCGTAAGGTTACATTTGCGATACGTATCAGCCTTTAAGCTGTTGCCTTTTTTATAATCTTCGTATGCTTCCTGTATTTTTTTAAGCTCGTAAGGGGTGATATCAATATTTATAGTAATCTTGGTCGTGTCAGCCCAAACGGTGTAATAAAGGTCCTGCTCGGCCTTTGTGTAATCACTTAAAAAGCTTAAGTTTTGCTTGGCTGATTGGTCGTCAAACCAATTACTTAATTGCTCGGTTTCACCGTCGCCACCGGGGGTGTTTTGGTTGGCGTTTGAATCACTCCCCGTGGAAGAAGACGCGCCCGTATTATCGTTTGTTGAGCCACCTGAGTTGTTACACGCAAAACAGGTTGCAACGGCTATAACGCATAAAATTAAAACTAAAAGCTTTTTCATAACTATAAATCCTAAATTTTGTGGGTATATTATAGCATAACTTTATTGTAATAGCAAGCCGTCTTAATAAAAAATACGTTTTTTTGTAGATTGTGTTATGATAAAGATCTTTGGTTGATTTTTATTAAAAGTCGGCCTATAGGTCGGTTAATTGCACTTTTTATGCAATTAAGCGCGAGTTTTTCTAATTTATAAGCAAACTTTAATGTGCGCGTTACTAAAAACGTTGAGAACTAATTTAAAAAAGCCGGTTAAAGGCTGTGTGTTAAAAAAATTAACAAATTAACGCAAAAGGCACTTATTAGTATTTACAAAAACCATTTTTAGTGTTAAAATATTGTACTAGTAGATATAACTTATTACGCGCAGCGCGTAGGTGCGTTGGCTTAAAGGGGGGCTTATGAAATATTTTCTTGGCGTAGATATCGGTGGTATGAGCATTAAATGTGGCCTTGTTGATGAAAATGGTCAAATTTTAAGGTGGGATAGTATCGTTACCATACCAAAGCAAGACTATACCGTTACCGTTAAGCAAATTTGCGCGCTTATTAAAAACGTGGTTGAAAGCCACGGCTTAAGCCTTGAATACGTTGAAGCCGTTGGTATGGGTATCCCCGGCACGATTGACGCGAAAGCAGGCGTTATTACCTACTGCAACAATATCAACTTTCATAACGTGCCTGTCGTTGAAGAAATGCAAAAGTATATAAACCTACCCGTTTTCATTGGTAACGACGCTAACCTTGCCGCTTTAGGCGAAGTTAAGTTTGGCTCTGCTAAAGGCGAAACCGACGTGCTTTTCGTAACTCTCGGCACGGGCGTTGGCACGGGCATTATCGTTGACGGCAAGATGATTATCGGTAAAGGTGGTGCAGGCGCTGAAGGTGGTCACATTGCGTTAAAGCACGGTGGCGCGCCCTGTAGCTGTGGCAAAAAGGGTTGCTGGGAAGCTTACGCTTCGGCAACTGCATTACAAAAAATGGCTTCAAAAAAGATTGAACAACACCCCGAAAGCTTGCTTGCTAAAATTGTTGAAAGAGACGGCAAGGTAACGGGCAGGGCTGTTTTTGAAGCGCAAAAGCAGGGCGATAAGGTTGCAAAAGCCCTTGTTAAAAAATACGTTGAATACGTTTCGGCAGGGCTCGTCAGCCTTGTGAATATCTTTAGGCCAAGCTGTATCATAATAGGTGGTGGCATTTCAAACGCTGGCGAAAGCTTCTTTAGGCCCATAAGAAAATACGTGGTGCAAAATAGTTACGGCAGGGAAACCTGTCCTTCGGTGGAAGTTAGACAAGCTATGCTTAAAAACGACGCAGGTATATTAGGTGGCGTTGCCCTTGCAATGGACGGCTTGGGTTTGTAAAAATGGATAAGCTTAAAAAGATTGTAAAAAGCAAAGCCTTTACCTACGTTTTTTTGGCGCTTATACTTGGCGTTATCGTGTTTTTCAGGTCGGACTTTGTTTTTTCAAGCGACAAAATAATAAACGAGTCAATTAAAAACCTTGCAACCGAAACGGCAGTTTTGCTTATAGTTATTTTTGCGTTTTGCAGTAAAGAAACGCTTTGCTTTGGCAGTTTAAAGGTTAGTTTAAAGGGTTTTTTGTGGGCGCTACCTTGCTTTTTGGTTGCCCTTGCAAACTTTCCGTTTAGCGCGTTGATAAGTGGGCAAGCCGTCGTGTTAAGAAAAGACCTTATTTGGCTTATCGCAATAGAATGCTTGTTGGTTGCAATGACCGAAGAATTGTTTTTTAGGGCTATAGTTGGCGCGTATCTTGACAAAAAGCTAAACGGCAAGCACAAGACCTTCAAGTGCGTAATCCTATCGGGCGCAATTTTTGGCGCGTGGCATCTTATAAACCTTTTAGGTGGCGCTGGCGTCGTTGAAACGCTTTTGCAGGTAGTTTATACCTTCTTGATTGGTGCGATGCTTTCAATGCTCATTATTAAAACCAAAAGTCTTACTTTGTGTGTTTTAGTGCATGCAATCTTTAATTTTGGCGGGCTTTTAATCCAAAGGTTGGGCACGGGTGTTGCACACGATTTAATATTCTGGATAGCAACGGTTTCAGCGGGGTTTTTATGCTTTGTTTTTATGGGCATAAGCTATATCAGGGACGAAAAGTCTTTTAACAAATAATGGGTTAAACGCCATATAGGGCGACTTTTAGATACAAAAGCAGTTGTTTGTGGATCAGCAAAGGAGTTTTATGAAATACTTATTATACAATCCGCTTTCAAACAACAACCGTGGCAAGGAAAGGGTCAATGCGTTGTTAATAGAGTTTGTTGACGTTAAGCTTATTGACGTAACTGCCGTTACTAAAGACGAGTTGCGTAATTTATGTGCAGGGCTTGACCTTTTAAACGACGCTATTTATCTTGTTGGTGGCGACGGGACGCTTCAACGCTTTGCAAATACAGTTTACGGGTTAGAGCTTCCACCCGTTACCTTTTACGGCTCTGGCACGGGTAACGATTTTTTAAGGGATATCAAAGGTAAGCAAAGGAAAAACGGCGCAGTCGTAAACCAATACATAAAAAACCTACCGCTTTTAACGATTGGCGACACAAGTTTAAGGTTTGTAAACGGCATAGGCTACGGGATTGACGGTATGGTCTGCGAGCTTGCAGACAAAATTAAAGCAAAATCAAAACGTAAAATAAGCTATAGCTTATTAGCGCTTAAATGCTGTCTTTACGCTTATAAAAAAAGAGATGCTAAAATTACCGTTGACGGTGTTACGAAGGAATATAAAAACGTATGGATTTGCCCTACGATGAAGGGTAGATATTTTGGCGGTGGTATGAAGGTTGCGCCAAAGCAGGACAGGCAAAACGGTGAAAACACCGTAAGTTTAGTGGTTGGGCACACTAAATCAAGGCTCAAGCTTTTATCGTTATTACCAACGCTTAAATTGGGTGGTTTAAAGGAATCACGCGTGGTTGACGTATATAATGCAAAGTCAATCAAGGTTGAATTTTCCACCCCGTGTGCGTTGCAGGTTGACGGCGAAACTTATCTTAACGTCAGCAGTTATGAAGTTAAGGTTTAAACAGGCTTGATTATTAATATCAAAAGCAATTTGAAATTGCAAAAACAAGGCTATAAGCCCGTTATTTATAAAATTTATCGGTTTTTTGAGGTGTAAAATGAGGCTTTATATTTGCTCGCTGATATTATCGGTGATAGGCTCGATTTTATTCAGGGCATTAAGCGGGCTTATAAACACGCCTAAAGATTTATGGCTTTTGTCAATAGTTTTTCTTGGGCTGTTTGTGGTTATAAATGCGCTTGGGGTGTTGTTTTGCATTTCCTTTACCTTTTTTGTCAAACAAAAAAAGCCTATTGCAAAGCCGAGTAAATTTTATTACTTTTTATACGACGTTATCGTTGACTTTTTGGTTTTTTGGTCGGGTGCAAAAGTCGTGACTAATAGCAAGGTGAAACTTGAAAAAGGCCCTTATTTTTTCGTGGTAAATCACAGGTCAAAGTTTGACACTATGATTTTATCAATCTTGTTTAGAAAACACAAAATACGCTTTATTGCAAAAACTGAAAATTTCAAAGTCCCAATCGCTGGGCCAGCAATTTACAAGTCGGGGTTTTTAGAGCTTAAGCGCGATGATAATCGCGAAGGCTTAAAGATGGTTTTAAAAGCAGTTGAATATCTTAAAACACAAGACTTTTCAGTTGGCGTTTGCCCTGAAGGAATGCGAAACCTAAAAGGCAAATACATATTACCGTTTAGAAACGGTTGCTTTAAAATACCTATGCGCGCAAACGTGCCTATAGTTGTGATAACGCTTGAAGGCACTGAAAACATACATAAAAACTTCCCGCTAAAAAGAACCAAGGTTTATATGGACGTATTAAAGGTTATCACCCCTGACGAGTACAAGGGTAAAACTGCGACGGAGCTTGGCGAAGCCGTGCGTTCAATTATGATTGAAAACCTTAAAAAATACGGTGTGGAAGAATATAAATTTGAAGAAAACGCCGATTTTAACAGCCTTGCTTCTTAATCGGTGCAAAAATATAAAAATCAAAGATAATCGGCTTATACGTAGACTTTTTTAATGTTTAAACCCGTAAAAAGCCGAAAATATACGGAGAAATATGTTAGAACTAATCAACTTATGTTACAGCGTTGAAACCGATGGTGTAAAAAAGAATATCATCAACAACGTTAACTTAAAAATCGACGAAAAATTCGTTGCCTTGACAGGCCCTAACGGTGGTGGTAAGTCAACTCTTGCCAAGCTTATTATGGGTATAATCAAGCCAACCTCAGGCAAGATTATTTTCGACGGGCAGGATATCACTGACCTATCGGTTACCGAAAGGGCAAAGCTTGGCGTGGGGTTTGCTTTCCAACAACCCGTGCGCTTTAAGGGTATCACGGTAAGCGATATTATAAATATGGCAAGCTGTCGCAAATTAAAGGTTTCTGAAGTCTGCGCCTACCTTTCGGAAGTAGGCTTATGCGCAAGAGAGTACGTTGACCGTGAAATTAACGCAAGCCTATCGGGTGGCGAGTTAAAGCGTATCGAAATTGCTTCAGTTATGGCGCGTGGGGTAAAGCTTTCACTTTTCGACGAGCCTGAAGCAGGCATTGACTTATGGAGCTTTTCAAGTCTTATCAAGGTCTTTGAAAAGTTAAGGGACATTCTTGGTGGCTCGCTGATTATTATTTCTCACCAGGAAAGAATTTTGAATATTGCAGATAGAATCATCGTTTTATCAAACGGACAGGTTGAGCGTGACGGCACGCCCGACGAGATTATGGGCAAGATACTCGTCAGCTCGGCTTGTAAGATTCTTGACGAAAAGAAGGGGGTATAGATTATGAAGCTTGACCCATTACAAAAACAATTACTTTCAGAGATTGCCGACATCGAAGGCGTTCCACAAGGCGCTTACAACATCCGAAAAGACGGCGAACTTTTAATGCGTAGCACAAACGCTGACGTTGATATCATAAGCAAAACCGATAAATCGGGCATTGATATTTATATCAAACCAAACGCGCCCTATCAACGCATTGACATCCCTGTAATCATTACTAAAACGGGCGTAAGCGATTTGGTGTATAACGACTTCCATATCGGTGAAGGCGCAAACGTTTTAATCGTTGCGGGCTGTGGTATACACAACCCGGGCTGTTCAACCGCCCAGCACGACGGCATACACACCTTCCACCTTGGCGCAAGGTCAAAGGTTAAGTACGTTGAAAAGCATTACGGTGAAGGCGACGGCAACGGCAAACGCATTTTAAACCCAACAACCGTTATCAATATGGCTGAAGACAGCTATCTTGAAATGGAAACCACCCAAAT
>JAZTYT010000135.1:0-2018 GCA_045637045.1 Christensenellaceae bacterium
TTGGCTTTATTCCCTTTACTTTATTAAGTGATTATTGTATAATAATATTTGTGGTTGATAAAAAGCGCTACTGTTTAGTGTACGCGCTGACTGGGTGTAAGGGTTACAAAACCCAAAAAAATCATAAAAAATCGCCCAAAAACGCACGCTTTAATTAGCCACGATATTAGTTTAACCTAAAACCGTTAAAATTTCAAGGATTTTTATCTGTAAGGAGAAGATTATGACAAAAGTTGTACAAAACATTATTGAAAGAGCTTCAAAATTGAACAAAAACATCGTTTTACCAGAAGCTGAAGATAGCCGTGTTGTTATCGCCGCTTGTGAAGTTGCACGCCAAGGCTTTGCAACCATCACCCTTTTAGGTGACGAAGCGCAAATCAAAGCGCAAAACCCTGACTGCAATTTAGAAGGCGTTGTTATCATCAATCCTGAAACGTACGAACACACTGACCTTTACGCAAAAACCTTATTCGACGCACGTCAAGGCAAAATCAACAAAAAGACTGGCCAGCCAGAATTTGCAACAGTTGAAGACGCTAAAGCAAACATCTTAAAGGATTACACGATGTACGGCGCGCTTATGCTTAAGAACGGCCACGTTGACGGTATGGTTTCAGGCGCTTGCCACTCAACGGCAAACACCTTAAGACCAGGCTTACAAGTAATCAAAACGGGCGCTGGCGAAAAAATCGTTTCAGCTTGCTTTTTAATGGTTGCGCCTGAACAAGGCAACCAATATTGCGAAGACGGTTGCTACATCTACGCCGACTGCGCGCTCAACCAAAACCCAACGGCTGAAGAGCTTGCTTACATCGCTTTATCTTCTGCAAGGTCAGCTGAATCTATCACGGGTATCAGCCCACGCATCGCGTTTATTTCCCACTCGTCAAAGGGCTCGGCTAAACACAACGACGTAACGAAGGTTACCGAAGCTTTCAATATCTTTAAACAAATCGCGCCTGAATATAACGCTGACGGCGAACTCCAATTTGACTCGGCAATCGTTCCATCAGTTGCTAAATCAAAAGCTCCAAACTCAACGGTTGCAGGACATGCGAACGTTTTAATCTTCCCCGACCTTGACGCAGGTAATACAAACTACAAAAACACCGAACGTTTAGGTGGCTTCCAAGCAGTTGGCCCAATTTGCCAAGGCTTTGCAAAACCAATCAACGATTTATCACGCGGTTGCTCAAGCGAAGACATCGTTGCAACGGTTGCAATCACGGCACTCCAGGCACAATAATCACGCAAGATAAAAACACGCAAAAGTCGGCCTATAGGCCTGTTATTTGATAAAAAACAATTTATTTTAAAACAAAAAATCCCAAAAAACTGGGCTTAAAATCATCTTACGGAGATATCAAATATGAAAATTTTAGTAATCAACGCAGGTAGTTCATCACTTAAATATCAGCTTATCGATATGGAAACCGAAGTTGCAATCGCAAAAGGTGGTTGCGAAAGAATCGGTTTAGAAGGTTCTTTCTTAAAGCACACGGGCAAAAAGCAAGTTACTATTGAATCTGCAATGCCAAACCACGAAACTGCAATCAAGCTCGTTTTAGACGCGCTTGTTGACGGCAAACACGGCGTAATCAGCTCTATGAGCGAAATCGACGCTGTAGGTCACAGAATCGTTCACAGCGGTGAAGACTTTGATAGATCGGTTTTATTAACCGACGACGTTATCGAAACCTGCCGTAATAACACAGAGCTTGCGCCACTTCACCAACCTGCAAACTTAACGGGCGTTGCCGCTTGCAAGGCAGTTTTACCTGAAGGTACTCCAATGGTTGGCGTATTCGATACGGCTTTCCACTCAACCATGCCTGAACACGCTTTCATTTACGGTATCCCATACGAAGATTACAAAAACTACAAGATTCGTCGCTACGGCTTCCACGGTTCAAGCCACCGTTTCGTTTCAGAAGAAGCAGCTAAATATTTAGGCAAGCCTGCAAGCGAGTTAAAGATTGTAACCTGTCACCTTGGCAACGGTTCTTCAATCTCTG
>JAZTYT010000136.1:0-5299 GCA_045637045.1 Christensenellaceae bacterium
CGGTAACCGTCAGTGTGGTTTGAGAAGTACCAAAGGTAAGCTTCTTGTGCGTAGTTAAATGGAACACCTACTGAAGCGAAAGCGCCCGTAGTAGCAGCTGTGTTACCAATTTTAATTACGTGGTTAACTGTGTCAACGCCTTGAACGTGCTTTTCGTCGCCCTTACCGCCGTTGTCACCACAAGCCACAACACTGAATGCCATGCAGACGATTAATAAAATCGCCATAAGTTTGAGTGTCTTTTTCATGATTTTCTCCTTTTTTTTGCCATTTGGCATTATTTTTTTATTTTTAAGTTTTTACCTTAAATCTAATTTTTACCGCCTAAATAAGCTTCAACCAATCTTGGGTCTTTAATAAGCTCGTCGGCAGGGCCTTGCATACTGATTTTACCAAGCTCTAAAACGTAAGCGTAATCGGCAATCTTAAGCGTTTGCAAAGCGTTTTGTTCTACGATTAAAATCGTAGTGCCTTCTTCGTTGATTTTCTTGAAGGCTTTAAAGATTTCTTCAATAATAAGTGGCGCTAAACCCAAACTTGGCTCGTCTAAAAGCAAAATCTTTGGGCTTGACATAAGCGCCCTACCGATAGCAACCATTTGTTGTTCGCCACCCGATAAGGTGTTTGCCATTTGTTTTTTACGCTCTCTTAATATTGGGAAAAGGTTATACACCCTTTCAAAGTTACTGTTGAGTTCTGCCTTACTTTTGATGGTGTAACCACCAACGCGTAAGTTGTCTTCAACGGTAAGCTCTGGGAACAAAAGTCTGCCTTCAGGCGATTGGGTTACGCCAACCTTGGCAACCCTATAAGGCGCTTTGCCGTTAATTTCAGCACCGTCAAGCACGATCTTACCGCTTTGTGGCTTGATTACGCCCGAGATAGTTTTAAGCGTAGTGGTTTTACCAGCGCCGTTTGAACCTAAAAGTGCAACTATTTGACCCTTTTCAACGTTAATGTCTATGCCCTTAAGCGCAGTGATGAAGCCGTATGAAACTACTAAATTTTTAATCTCTAACAGTGCCATTACTCGTCACCCCCCGTGCCTAAATAAGCTTCTTGTACCTGTTTTGAAGCCTTAATCTCATCAGGCGTGCCGTAAGCAAGCATACGGCCAAAGGATATAGCGCAAATATGATCGCAAACGTTCATTACAAGCCCCATATCGTGTTCTACCAATAAAATAGTACAATCAAAATCGGTACGAATCTTTTTAATAAGTTCGGCAAGTTCTTTTGTTTCAGTTTCGTTAAGACCTGCAGCAGGCTCGTCTAAAATGATAAGCTGTGGATCGCACATCAAAGCACGCGCGATTTCTATTCTCTTTAATACGCCGTAAGGAAGCCCCCACGCAAGTCTGTCGCGATAAAGCGATAAGCCCATATATTTTAATATACGGTCTGCTTTTGCGCGCATTACCTTTTCTTCCTTTTTAAGAAGTGGTAACGAAAGCATTTGAGTAAACAAAGAGCTTTGATACTGACGCGTTGCAGCAACCAAGAGATTTTCAATTACTGAAATTTCTTTTACGATTTCTACGTTTTGGAAGGTACGTGAAATACCCTGCAGGATAATATCGTGAACTTCAAAATCCCTTAAAGAAACTACTTCGTTAAGCTTGTTTCTAAAATGCATTTGGCCAGCCGTTGCGTTGTAAAAGCGTGTTAAACAGTTAAATACCGTAGTTTTACCAGCACCGTTTGGGCCGATAAGACCGAAAATTTCACCTTTTTTAACGTCAAAGGTTAAATCGTCAACTGCCTTTAAGCCACCAAAGTACATTTTTAAGCCATTAACTGACAATAAAACGTCTTCAGGGAGAGTGTTAGCCGTGTTAATTTTAGCCTTAACAATTTCAATCTTTGCTTGATTTTTTGCAAGCTTTGCGTCAAGCTTTTGTACTTTAGCATCAAGCGTTGCTTGCATTTTTGCGTTTAAGCTTTGCTTTGTGGTTTCGTAAAGTGCTAATGCTTCAGCCTTTACTTTGTCGTAATTTTCTTGGTTCGTGTTGCTGTTTTTAGCTAAAAAATCTTCTTTTACTTTTTCTAACTTACCAAGATAAGCTTGACGTTTAACCTTTAATTTTTCAAGCTTTTGGGATTGAGCTTGTAAAATAGGTTCAAAACCTTCACCATTTTTTACTGCTTTAAAAATCTTTCTTGAAGCTGAAGTATTTATTGCGCGTAATTTAAGATAATTTTTCCTGTCGTACTTGATGAGTTTATCTAAATTTTGGCCTTCGATATATACAGCCTTATCGCAAGCTTCAAAAGCAGGTTTTTGCAACTTTTGGTTAAGTTTTCTTTCAAGAATAGAAAGCTTTCTTTCTACCTTTTGATTAAGTTCTTCTTTTGCAGAATCTTTTTCAATAGTAAGCCAAGTTGCTTGTTGTCTTAATTTAGAAAGCTTTTTTTGTGGGGACGGTAAAAATTTATCCAATATCTTTGCCATAAATACCCTCCCTAATCTTAACTATAAGCTTTTTAATCTTAAACTTAAGTTCTAACAGAAGTTGAACCAAGCCACCTGGGAAGAACATTACTACCACGATAACTAAAATACCACAGAAAAACGTGATAAGCGTTGGGTTAGAACGGAAGAATTCAATGTCTTGTAAGAACATTTTATCAATACCGTAAATGATAAACGTTCCGCCTATCGTACCCCAGATGGATTTTGTACCACCTATGATAACCGCACCTAAAATATTAAGTGAAGTTGAAAGTGCAAACAGCGTATCAGATGAGTTTGAAGCATTCCTTATAAATAACATATATAAGAAACCACCGATAGCCGCATAAATAGTTGAAAGAACGAAAGCAAGTAATCTATACTTCATCAATGAAATACCAAACGCTTGCGCAGCAGACGTACTGTTTTTCATTGCGAGCATTGCACGCCCTGTTGGGCTGTCCATAAGGTTTTTAGTTAAAACCATTAAAAGAAATAGCGCTATAACCAATATAAAATATACGTGGTCGGTTGTAAGGCGCATATCATTAAGCCAACTAATGGTAATTTGCTTACCCGTAAGCCTAATGGTATCCTTTAACGCAGCAAAAACTTCCTTTAAGATTTGTGCAACGCCCAGCGTAACGATAGCAAGATAAATACCTTCTATTCGCAGTGATATAAAGCCAACTACGATGCCAACTACGAAAGCCACTAAAATAGCAAGCAAGAAAGCCGTGCCGATTGTGAACTCCCATTGCGATAAGCAGAAATACGCACAGTACGAACCAACGGCGATAAAGCCTGCCGTACCTAACGACGCTAACGCAGAATACCCTAACAATAAGCAAAAGCCAAGGCCAACTATACAGAAAATAATAGTACTGCCAACTGCCGTTGCAAAACTGCTTTGTAAAATCTTTTGCTCGGATAAAACTTTAATTACCGAAAGTATAACGGCAAAGATTGCAAAGTGTAAAACGGGCTTATCAGCTATCTTTTTGATAACGCGTAGCGCTTTTAAAGCAGAATCTTCTCTGTTTTGTTTACCTAATAAATTTGAAAAACTATGCTTTACCATACGCTACACCTTCTTTACCGTCTTTTTGCCGAATAGGCCTTGTGGCTTCCATAATACGAGTAACATTACGATTAAGTAAACTATCGCGGCTTTCCACATTGAAAGGCCTTGTACGTGTACGCAAACACAACCAACCAGCGCGTTCAAAAGATAAATGATTACGCAACCGATAACAGGACCGTAGAAGGTTGCAAAGCCACCTAAAATACCTGCCAAGAAGGCGTTAATTTGCGTCATAGTCATAATGTAGCCACTTGAAAGCGAAACGTTACCGACGTAAATAATAGCGGCAACTGCGCCCAAGCCACCTGCAATACCCCAGGATACTGCAGTGATAATTCTGGTGTTTACACCCATCATACCCGCAACGATTTCATTAGAAGCAGTAGCCCTTACCGATAAGCCCCATTTTGTTTTTTGTAACAAAATAAACACAAGCGCTAAAAGTACTGCCGTAATGCCTAATGCAACCAGCGTATTGTATTGAACGAAAGTGTTACCGATTTTAAAACCTTCAGTTAACGAAATAAACGGCCTTTGTGGAACGGCTTCAAGCTTGGTAACTTTAAAGATAAACGGTATTACGCCGATAATAAGCGAAATAAGGCCCATCGAAATAATTTGTTTACCAAGTGTGTTTACGTATCTGCCTTGACGGAAAATACCAACGTCAATGGCAACGCCAACAGCAAAGCACGCTATAATACCTAATATGAGCGACAGCCAGATTGGCCAGCCAAGCATCATTGTTAATTCTACCGAAACGTACGCGCCAAGCGCTGAAATTACGCCTTGGGCAAAGTTGGTAGTATAGCTCGTTTTAAAAATAATCGTTACGGCAAAGGTTGCTAAAATACCGGCACACATTGATGGCAATACACCAATAAAAATTGATAAATATGCATCAAACACCTGATATTACCCCCATCTAATTACGTTAGCTGCCCACGTGTAGCCGATACCTGCGGCTATCATACAAACAACGCTACCGTCTTTTACTTTACCTTCTTTTAATGCAAGTTCAAGTGATAAAATTTGGTCGATTTGACCGATGTGACCATAATTTTCAAGATAAATTGATTGGTCTTCTCTTAAGCCAAGGTCTTTAAGCATTGCCAAGTGGCCTGATTTCTTGATGTGAAGAATACTTAAGTAATCAATGTTTTCACGCGTTAAATCTGATTTGCGTAAAGCTTCGTCAATACAGTGATACCAGTTTGGCATTGAAACCGTATTTAAAAGACCTTTCATCTTTGGGCTGTCCATTAATCTTAACATACCGTATTCTTTGTAGTTTTCAGGTGTAACCGGTTCAAAGATACCGCCAACCTTACTACCACAGGTATGAACAACTGAACCGTCAGACATAAGGTGTGTGCCTAATAAAAGGTTCTTGTTGTAATTCTTCTTTAATAAAATTGCACCGCCGCCTGCACCAAGGTTGAACATAAACGATACGCCACTGTCGGTGTAATCGATAAAGTCACAGTTACGGTAGCCACCGCAAACTAATACCGTGTTGATTTCATCGTCGGCAATAAGCATATCCTTTGCAAGCTTCATTGCTGAAACACAGGTACAGCATCTGTTTTGAACGTCAATACCCCAAGCGTTCTTTGCACCGATACGGTCTTGAACGTAGCAAGCAGAAGTGGTTAAAGGATATTCCTTCCATTCTTCGGTGATACATAAAATAGCGTCGATTTCCAATGGGTCAACGCCCGTGTTCTTTAAGCATTCAAGCGCTGCAAGAGCACCCATTTCCTG
>JAZTYT010000137.1:0-1516 GCA_045637045.1 Christensenellaceae bacterium
ATCAAATTTACCGCCTGCGTGAAGCTGTGTGAACACGACTTCAACACCCGAAACCTTGGCTTTTGGGTGAATATCCGTTGGGATACCCCTACCGTTATCTTCAACTGAAGCGCTTCCATCGGGGTATAAAACAACCTGCACGGTATCGCCGTATCCGTTAGAAACTTCGTCAATACCGTTATCAACGATTTCCCATAGAATATGGTGCAAGCCTTTCGAGCCCGTGCTACCGATATACATACCGGGGCGCAGTCTGACGGCTTCCAAGCCTTCTAAAATCTTAATCTTATCTGCCGAATAAGCGTTTTGCATAAGTTCCTCCAATATATCTTGAAAATAAATTATTAACTAAAAATTATTATCTAATCGACCTATAGGCTAACTTTTATAGATTTTTTTGTTTTGCTTTTTAAGATAGCCTAAAGATAGCATTTCGGTTTTTGCAGTAACAAAGTCTTCACAACGTTCAGCAATTATCAAGGACGCTTCGCCTTCAGTATAAGCCTTGCCAGGCTTAAAGCTTTCAGACAAAATCTCATAAACCGCGTGACGTTTATGCACTTGAATCGGTAGGCGTAACACGCGCCCGTCAATAAAGCAATCCTTCCTAACGGTTTCCTTAAAGGCGTCCTTGTCGCAAACGGCTGAAGATAGCAGTTTGACAAATTCATCACCCAACACACCTTTTTTTATAGAGTAGGTTTGATAGTACTGCTCCTTTTTAGCAACTACAAGGTCAGCGGCCAAAAGCTTCTTTAAATGGAAGCTGACCGTCGATACCCCAATATTAAGTTGTAATGAAAGCTCTTCAACAAACTTTGGTCCTTGGCTTAACGATGCTAAAATCTTAAGCCGTGACTTGTCTGCAAGCGCCGTCAATAATACTTCTGGTTGCATACTTTGTTTTTATCTTAATCGAATTAGATTTTTATATCCATTATTATACACATCGAATTAAATAATGTCAAGCAATTTAAGATAAAATTTATTTTAAGACATAAAAAAATAACGGCTAAACTTGCCGTTATCATAAAATTTTGCCTATTTTATTATTCAATAATAAGGTTATACAGGTCTTCGGGACGTTCAGCAATGACCTTTGCGCCTAAATTTTGCAAAAACTCACGCCCCTTAAAGCCCCATTCGCAACCGATAAAGTCAAGCCCTGAATTTTTTGCAGTTAAAAAGTCCACGTCGGAATCACCAATATAAACCGCGTCGGCTTTATCAACGTTAAGCGCGCTTAAAACTGCTTCAACCATATCGGGCGCAGGTTTTGTTTGCATTACTTCGCTACGTCCGATTGAAAAATCAAAAAGCCCGTCAAAATATTTTACACACAAATCTTTTACGGCATAATCGTCTTTATTGGAAGCAACTGCCGTTTTAACGCCACTTTCACGCAAGCGCTTAATCAAAGCGTTTATACCTTTATACGGTGCAGTTTTATCAGCCGAGTGAACCTTGTAGTAAACGCCGAAATCAGCAATAACCTTTTGTAAAAGCTCTTTAGTGG
>JAZTYT010000138.1:0-3373 GCA_045637045.1 Christensenellaceae bacterium
CACTATAAAAATGATGTGTGGTATCTTAACGCCAACGTCGGGCACGGTTACCATAAACGGGGTAGAGCCTTATAAAAAACGCCGTCAGGTTGCGCAAAATATCGGTGTAGTATTCGGCCAAAAAACACAGCTTTGGTGGGATATACCACTTGTTGAATCCTTCAAGGTTTTCAAAGAGATTTATCAGGTTTCCGACCAAGATTACAAAGAACGTATGGACTTTTTATGCCAGCTTTTGGACATAAACGAGTTTATGAATCAGCCTGTAAGAACGCTTTCGTTAGGTCAGCGTATGCGCGCCGATTTAGCCGCTGCGTGGTTACATAACCCTAAAATTTTGTTTTTAGACGAGCCAACCATCGGGCTTGACGTTTTGGTTAAGGAAAACATCCGTCAGGCAATAAAAACAATGAACCAAAAATACGGCACTACCGTTATACTTACTACCCACGACATGAAGGACATTGAAAACCTTTGCTCGCGTATAGTAATGATTGAAAACGGCAAAATTATCTACGACGGCTCACTTGCAGATATCAAGGGCAAGTTCGGTGATATCCGTACGATATTCGTAACCTTAAATTACGTGCCGGACGTCAGCACGCTTAATAACTTTGACGGAAAGGTTTCCTACGACTATAAGGACGGTGGCTTGTCAATCAAGTTTAACGCCCAGCAAATTAAGGTTGAAAGCGTTGTGGATTACGCCTTCCACACCCTTAACGCAAGCGACTTTAAGATAACCGAAATCTCAATCGAAGACGTTGTTAAGTCAATTCTTAAAAAGGATGAAAAAGCGTAAAAGTCTGGCTATAAGCCGATATAAGCCCTTTTTTAGGGCTGGCGCGATGGACTTGATGGCATATAAGTTCCACATATTCACGTGGCTTATTGTCACGGCGCTTCAAGTTTTATCCGTATTCTTTTTATGGGTTGCCGTTTACAAAAACAGCCCCGACGTAGTTATCAACGGCTTCACCTTTGAGCAAATGGTAACCTTTATGGTTATGATTAACATCTTTAACTTTGTCGCGTTTGACGGGTACACGGGTGACGTTATTTCCGATGAAGTTCGTGACGGAACGATTGCAAATTCATTTATCAAGCCTATTTCGTACAGGTTAAGGTTCGTTGCAACCAACATCGGCTCGATTTCCGCAAAGTTTTTGGCGTTTGGCTTGCCAATGTTCATTATATCTTACGTCACGTTTTTATTGCTCGGGTATATAGTGATTCAAAGCATAGGCACGTTTTTATTATCGCTTTTGATGTTTATCGTTTCGCTAATACTTGCAAGTATGCTTTATGACGCGTTTTCCTATATCTTTGGGGTAATGAGTTTTTACACGACTGCATACTTTGGCTTGTTTATGCTAAAGGAAACCACTATTCAGTTTTTGTCGGGCACGCTCGTTCCACTTGCGTTTTTCCCTGCAGGCGTATATGAGATAGTTAAATATTTACCATTTGCAGGAATGGCTGAAAACCCTGTTTTGATATTTTTAATGCGCGATACCCCGCTCGTAGCCCTTCAAAAGATTGCCATAACACTCGGTTGGCTTATCGTAATTGAGTTTTTTGGCTGGTTACTTTTTAGGCACGCAAGCAAAAAAGTAACGGTAGGGGGTGGCTGATATGCGTTATATTAAGCTATACTTCGTTTGCTTTAAGCGTGCTATAATATCAAGGCTACAGTATAAGGCCGACACCATAATTGGTATAGTAGGCTTTTTGATATCCAATACAGCAACCCTATTATCTATTTATTTTATTATCAACTCAATCCCAAGTCTTAACGGCTGGTCACTTTATGAACTGGGCTTTTTGTACGGCTTTTCAATGATGCCAGTTGCCTTTGACCACTTTTTTAGTGACGAGCTTTGGGTAACTGGTTACTGGAAGGTTAAAGCAGGCAAGCTTGCCCCATTCTTTTTAAGGCCAGTTTCGGTGCTTTTCCAGATTATCGCTGAAGCCGTTCAACCCGAAGCCTTTGGCGAACTTATTTTGGGCGCAGTTATGCTTGGCGTTTGCGCTTCAAACGTTGGCGTAAAATGGTCGTTTGCTTTCATTATGCTGTTGGTTGTTGCAACAATCTTTGGCGGGCTACTGATAACAGGTGTAAAAATATTCTTCACGGCGTTTGCGTTAAAGTTTAAACGCTCTGGCTCTTTGTTGCAGGCCGTGTATAATATGATTAGCTATACCCGTTATCCAATTTCTATCTACCCACTTGTTTTAAGAACGCTTTTAACCTGTGTTTTACCGTTTGCAGTAATAATCTCAATGCCTGTTGAAGCCGTTTTATTCTCGGCATATAACCCGTATTTATTGTCCCTGATTATCATTGGCGTTTCGGGTTTGGTGTTATCCTTAAGCGTTGTTTTTTGGAACTGGATGGAACGCTTTTATCAATCCACAGGTAGTTAAAACGTTGCGTTAACAGGCTTATAGCCCCACTTTGCACTAAAAATAATAAATTATATAAGGAAACATAATATGCGCTATAAAATTTTAAACGTAAACGCTGAAGAAATCACCTTTAAGGTAAACAGAATATCTTTACCACCTTCAACAAAAATTAACTTATCGCCAAGGTTTAAACGTCAGGTTAAAACCAACGACCAAAACCCAGGCTTAAAGCTCATCGCGTTGTCAATGTCAATTAAGTCAACCCAAGACGATCCAAAGCCCTTCGATTTATATATTTCCTTTGTTGGCAACTTTGAAGTAAGCGGTATTGACGATAACGAAACGCACGAAGAATTCTTGCTCCGTGCCACAAACGATTTATTCCATTACTTGCGTTCAGCTGCAACAACGGTAACGACGGGTGCAAATATCGCACCGTTTATCTTGCCTATGCAAGCGCCTTACTTCCCACCAACAAACGACTAAATATTGGGATAACCGGCTTATAGGCTGACTTTCTGCTTTAAATTAACCAAAATGCTTGTATTTTTTGCAAGCATTTTTCTTTTGCTTGTTTAAAGTGGTGTAAGCCAATTTATATTATTGAATAGGGGATAACCAGTAACTTTTTCACGGCAAAATGTGTTAAAAATAAAAAAATATTAAAAAATTGTCAAATGTGCCGTTATTTTCTTGCTTTTTTGTAAAAAGTGATATATAATGATTAGGCTTGAAAAAGCATTCGTAACAACGAAGGATTATTTGGTACTGCGTACCAAGAAATCCATTATGTAGTAACGTCGGATTATTTGATGCTGCGCATCAAGAAATCCCATAGGGTAAGGATTATTTGGTACTTCGTACCAAGAAATCCTCCTCACTACGCTCGGAGTGATTATTTGGTTTTGCAACCAAATATTCCCCCTCGCTTCACTCGGAGGATTATCGAAGTGGTCATAACGAG
>JAZTYT010000139.1:0-2780 GCA_045637045.1 Christensenellaceae bacterium
CAATGGCAAGCACGACTAAAATACTAACAGCAATCACGGTGATAGAAAATTGCAATCTAAATAAAACCGTCACTGTCTGTAAAGAAGCCGTTGGTATTGAAGGCTCAAGCATCTATCTTAAGGCAGGCGAAAGCATTTCGGTTGAAGCCCTTTTGTACGGGCTTATGCTACGCTCTGGTAACGATTCGGCAATCGCGTTAGCGCTTGCTACCTGTCCTACCGTTGAAGATTTCGTTGCGCTTATGAACGCTACGGCAATAAATATTGGCGCTAACAATTCAAGCTTTAAAAACCCACACGGGCTATCGTGTGAAGGGCACTTTACGACAGCAAGGGATTTAGCGCTTATAACCTGCTACGCTTTAAAGAACCCTACGTTTTCTAAAATCGTAGGCACAAAGCGTATTACCTTTGGTAATAGAACCTTTATAAACAAGAACAAAATGCTTTCAAGCTATGACGGTAGTAACGGCGTTAAGACTGGTTACACCAAAGAAGCAGGGCGCTGTTTGGTATCAAGCGCAACTAAAAACGATATGCAACTTGTAACTGTGGTTTTAAATTGTGGGCCTATGTTTGAGCGTTCAAAGGAGCTATTAGACGTTGCTTTTGATAAGTATAGTATTAAAACCGTGATAAAAAAGGGTGAAGCAATAGCCACTTTATCCGTTAAGGGATTTTTAAATAAGACTTACGCTTGCCCGATGATGCTTGAAAAGGATTTCGTTTTGCCATTGACTGAAGATGAGTTTTTGTCGTTAAAATATAAGGTTGACACTATTGACGGGCTCGATTTACCGTTAAAAATTGGGCAAGAAGTGGGTAATTTATCTATAACGGCTAATAATAACTTGATTTTTGTCTCAAAATTATATAATATAATAGGTGTAAAAAGTTCACAAACGAGAGAAGGAATCATTTTAAGGTTAGCATCTGATGAGAATCAATAAATATCTTGCCGACGCAGGCGTTGGCAGTAGAAGATTTTGCGACAAGTTAGTTGAAGAAGGTCGCGTAAAGGTTAACGGAAAGGTTTGCACGCTTGGTGCGGAAGTCGAGTATGGCGATACAGTTACCTTTGACGGGCAACAAGTTTCGGTTAAGAATAAATTTTCTTACTACATTATGAACAAGCCAAAGGGCTACGTTACCACCGTTAAAGACGATAAGGGCAGGAAAACCGTTATGGATTTATTGCCCCCAAACGTTGGGCGTATTTACCCAGTTGGCAGGCTTGACTACGATACGGAAGGCTTGTTAATTTTAACCAACGATGGTGATTTAACAAATCGTTTAACCCACCCACGCAATGAAACGCCAAAGACGTATTTAGTTAAAATTGAAGGTAAAATTAGCGAAAATAATCTTGCTAAACTTCGCAATGGCGTTTATTTGGACGGCGTTAAAACCAACAGGGCAACGGTTAAGGTTGTTGAAGAAGATTATAAATTCACTAAACTCCACGTTACTATTACGGAAGGTAGAAACCGTCAGGTAAGGCGTATGTTTGAAAGTGTTGAAAGTGAAGTCGTATTCTTAAAGCGCATTAAGATTGGTGATTTAACGCTTCGTGGGCTTGACCGTGGCGCAGTAAGAAAGCTTTCGCAAGAAGAAATACATTACCTTAAAAACATCTAATTTTTCGCCCCCTTACATATTTTTTGACAATGGGGGCAAAATGTACAAAAAAATACCCACAAAAACTGTGGTTTTATGTTTACTGTTTGCAATACTGTTAATTTGTTCAAGCATTGTTATGCTTTACAAAACTCAAGTTATTATGCGTTGCAACGTATTTGGTTGGTTACTATGTCAAACGTTGATGATTTAGAACAATTTAAAAAGGATTTTGAATCACTTATCGGTGACTTGAATGACATATATTACGCAAAAACGTGTGATGTTTTTGCCCAAGCAAAGTCTGCGCTTACTAAAAGCACGGAAGAGCTTTTGGGTGAAGAATATCACGCGCTTTGTGATGAATTAAAATCCATAAAAGACACGGTTGCCAATATGCAAGGCGATTTTCAGGCTGATGAAGACCTACTTAAACACAAGGCGCATTTAGAAGCTTTAAAGTTTAAAATTGCTCACGCTGAAACCGAACAGGAAAAGCTTTTACATAAAGCCGAAATGAGCAAGGTTTTAAGCGATATTGCGCAAATTACACGCAATAATTTTGGGCTTGTTTCTTCTTATAAGAAAAAAATTGATAGTTTAATCGAGCGTATAACTAATCTTTACAATGATAAAAAGGCTACAATTAAGGCTAACGAAGAAAAAATAATCGCTGATGCGCGTTCTGAAATTGCGCAACTTGTTTTGCAGTACAAAAGCCAAGTTTCAACGCTTTGCTCGGTATATAAAATAAAGGATCACCCTAACGACGTACCTTTCTTAAAGTCCTTCGACCTTAATACAAGGCTTATTGACTTTGAAAAAACTTCAATTGGTGTTAAGGCTGCGCGTGATCCACCTTGTAAGGGTTGTGACAATACCGAAAATTGTCAAAATTGTCAAAAACCACAGCCAAATATTGAAGATGCGAAAGAAAAAACAAAAAACTATTTTAATTGTACCGCATCTGACGACACCAAAAATTAGTTTTAAGGAGAATTTATGTTTATATTTGCATTGCTCACCGCCATTTTTTGGGGCGCAGCAGACTTATTTTATAAAGCAGGCGCTGAAGAAAAGAATAAATACAGCGCGTTAAAAACCGTTATTGCAGTAGGCCTTGTTATGGGTATCCATGCAGGCATTTATATGTTAACAAACAA
>JAZTYT010000140.1:0-1900 GCA_045637045.1 Christensenellaceae bacterium
TTGTCATCCTGAGGCTCGCCCAATAGGGGCGATGCCGTCAGGATCCCCTTGAATTTCCTGATAAACTAATTTCACTCTTCACCAAAAAGCGTTGCAATTTAGCAACGCTTTTTCGCAAAAAGTCGGCCTATAGGTCGGTTATTGAGTAAAAAAGGCAGGTTTGCACCTGTCTTTTTTGGGTAATAATGCAAGCGTCAGCTTACCTTATTGATACTTTTTAGGTAAAAAAACAAGGTGTTTGCCCCTGCTGTTTGCTAAAAATTCACACAATTTTTGTTTATTTTTTACAAAATATTTTGCGTATGCGCTCGTTATGATTTGCTATATTAATTATTTTAATATATAATGTAGTTGTCGAAGTTTACAATTTTTGGCTGATTTAGATCAAAATTCAGCTAAAAATTACGCTTTTTTTGAGCATTATAAAATTTATTTTATCCGACAAATTTTTACTAAACCAATTTCACAAAATATTTACGTCGGTTTTTAGCCCTTTTTAAGGCAAAAAACGAGCGTAAGGGGTAGATATATGAAGTTAAAAAAATTCCTGACAATTTTGTTATGCGTGGCTATACTATTTACGGTCGTGGCGTGTTCTGAAAATAACGACTATTCAAATCAGGCAAAGGTTGTTTTTTGTCTAGAAGGTGGCGTTTATCAAAACAGCACGCGCGACGTAGTGCAGTATTACCCAGTTGGAGACGGTTCATTAAAAATAATCGCGCCAAACGAGTTGTCTGAAAAGCCAATCGAAAAGGCTGGCTATTACATAGAAGGCTGGTACAAAACCAAGACGGGCGAAGGCGAAAACGCGCAATATTCCAATAAATGGAACTTTGCAAGCGACAAGGTTGATAAATCGGGCGTAACCCTTTATGCGAAGTGGGTAAAGAACGTTAGGTTTACTTATTCTGTTTGCTACAAGGACGCGCAAGGTCAAACCGTAGTTATCGGAGAGTACCCTGTTAACGCAGGCGATACCTTTAACGACTACGCAAAATACGCGGAAAAGCGTTACGACGGCATTTACACGCCGATAGGCTACGTTGATGAAAACGGCGCGCCTTGGGATACGGCGTTTACTCACCCGGGCGGGGAAGAAAGCCTTGATATAAAGGTTTACGTCACCTACGTTGAAGGCGAGTTTGAAATCGTTTCAACGGCAAAACAGCTTAAAGCGTCGGTCAACAAAAACATTTATCTCATTGCCGATATTGATATGCAGGGCGAAGCATTAAGCTTTGGCGACTACAAAGGCATTTTTGAAGGTAACAACCACACGATATCAAACTTTACCATCCACTACGAAGCAGGCAAGAATTACCTTGTTGAAAACAACCTGCACGTAAGCTTATTCGGTAACGCTTCGGGCGCTAAAATCAAAAACGTAAGCTTTACCGACGTAAAAGTTAAGATTAGCACAACGCTTTCAGTTACCCAACAAATTTACCTTGCGCCGATTGCGGTAGAAGCAATTAAAGTTGAGCTTACAGACGTGACCTTTAGTGGCACGTATACGGTTGAAAAGCTTCCTAACGGCAGGGAAGAAAGCGAAATGGTAATAGTTGTTACAAACTCTGCGTTCTATCAAAAGGACGCTGACACTACCGAAACAAACGTTAGCGTAACGCTTACCAAACAAGCAGGTTAAAGACTACGTACGTAGGCTAAAAATCAAATAATAACGCACACAGGCAGGGTGCTTGAGTGTTAGTAAAGGGGATATCCCCTTCAGCGTTGGCAAAAACCAACGCTAAATAACCTTAAAAAGAACGTTATCACGCAATAGCGTGCTAAAACAGTGATAAAATAACCGACATATAGGAGAAACATAAAATGGCTAAACAGATTAAGAAAAAAACGCTTATAACGATTATTTCAGTCGTTCTTGCCGTGGTTG
>JAZTYT010000141.1:0-5666 GCA_045637045.1 Christensenellaceae bacterium
CACCAAAAAAAATCCAAGCCAGTAGGCTTGGCTTTTTTTGTGCCGTGCAAGACGGCAATGATGTTGCCCTACGGTCAAATGATGTTGTGCACGGTGTAAACAAACGACGTTGCACCTTGTGTAAACGACGTGCTACGCAAACGACGTGATGCTTGCATCAATAAAGTTATCTTTCGTCTTTCGTTGGGTGATTTGTTTTTTTGTCGTCCGTTATTGACAAGTTAATAAAATAATGATATAATTAAATTTAAGGTGTTTAAGTGTGCTTTTAGCTCACTACAAGAATATTTAGGGGTGAACGCTTTGAAAAACAGCTTTAAAATTGCAATTATTTGTGCATTGGTCGTTGTAATTGGCGTATGCGCAATAATTACGATTGATTCGCGCAAACCAAATAGCGATAAATTTTTTACCGTCACGTGGGCTAATTACGACGGAACTATTTTATCAACCAAAAAAGTAGCAAGTGGTAGCACCCCGACTTTTGACGGTGACGCACCCAAAAAGCCGTCAGACAGTCAATACAGTTATACTTTTTCGGGCTGGTTACCGGCGATAGGCAAAATCTATCAAGACACCACTTACGTTGCCCAGTATGAGTCACAGCCTAACACGGACAACAGTCCACAATTCAGCAGTGTTTTACCTACTTTTTATATCAATACAAACGGAAAAACCCTTCCTGATAGGGATGACCCTGATTATAAAAACTATGCGCAATGCGAGATAGGTGCTTTTAACGGGGAAAGCTTGTTATTTAACGAAATTGTAAGTATAAGAATAAGGGGTACGTCTTCGCGCTGGTTTGCGAAAAAGGGGTATAAAATTAAATTTTCTTCCCAAAAGACGTTACTGGGTTTACCGAGTAGTAAGAAGTATAATTTAATTGCTTCATACCCAGACCCTTGTAAATTAAGGGATTACCTTGCGCTTTCTATAAGCCACACAATGAATACAAATAGCAACAGATACGCTCCACAACCAATTTTATCTAAAGTTTATATTGATAACGATTACAACGGATTGTATCTATTTATTGATAACATTTCAAGTGGCGACGGTAAGATTGAATTAGAACAATACAACAAAACTGACGTAGAAATCCCGTTTATTATTGAAATGGATACTCTTGCTTACCAAGAAGGTGTTGAAGGTGTAAATTATTTTGCACTTGGCACAACTGACGTTTTCGACTACGATGGAGATGGTTGGACTGATTTGCTTTACGTTATCGATTCGGAAGACAATCCAACGGAAGCGCAGTTTGCTTATATACAAAACTACGTAAGCTCGTGTAGGCAAGCTTTGGTTGACAAAAACTTAACGACTTTTTCAGAACTTGTTGACGTTAATGCTTTCATAGATTATTTTCTTTTAGGCGAACTTTTTAGAAACACTGATATGGCAGGCCGTTCAGTTTATATGTATCGCCAAAGCAAAGACGGAAAGTTGATATTCGGTCCATCTTGGGACTTTGATTATACTTGTTCACGCCCATATAAGCTTGGTCCAAATACCGATTACACGTTGGAAAACGCAAAGGACCGTTTTACTAATTACGATTGGTGGAAGCTCTTTTTAGATATTCCTGAAGCCCAAGAGCTTATTAAGGCTCGCTATACAAACTATCTTAAGGGTATTTACCTTTCTGAAATTGATAAGGCAAAGCAATATTATCAATTTTACGAAGCAGAGATAAAAGCCGACGCTGAAGTTTGGTATAAGCAAAAAGTAAGCGATACCGATACGCTTGTAGAAGATAATTTTAAATGGACTTGCGATTATTTTGAGTTAAGGCTTGAAATGATGGATGAGTTGTTTTTAATAACGGAAAACAGATAAAAACGATTAACAGGGGAGTAAATTATGGGTTTATTTGGTGGTAAAAGTTATAAAACGAGTGAAGAATTAGGGCTTGACGCGTGCTATCCTAAAAAGTTACCGGATTGCTTAAAGTTCGTTCAAAAAACCCTTAAAAAAAGGTGAGCCATACCCAGGTGATTTCACACACGAAAAGCTTGTGGTGTTAGAGTTTACTTATTTGTTAAAAACAAAAAATACTCAAGACGTGGCTTTAGGCTACGTTGAGCTTTTAACCGAAAATATTATGCCTTACGTTGTTAAGTCGCTTACCAAAAAACGTAGCGATGATTATTTACACCACTTGCCTAACGCCTATATAGAAACGCTTTACGCAAATCTGTGTGAAATCGGTGTAGGTGTTGAAACGGAAAAATCTACCGTGGCGTTCGTTTTGGCTTATTTTTATTTTAAAAACGATACCTTTGGTATTATAAAAAGCTCTGTAAAGTTGCTTAAAAAATGGCGTGGTTTATTAACACAGGCCAAGGGCTATAGCGACAAGCACGCCGTTGCTTTAATGGAAAAGAACCTTGACAACGGCATTAAACAGATTGAAACTTTACTATAACGATAAAAAAAAGAGTGTGGTATCACACTCTTTTTTTTGTGCTGTTTATCAATTTAACGATACCTATCGTGAAGAAAAACAAAACGGAATAAATTGTTGCGTATAGGATATAGCCTATTTCAAACGTGCCGACAAACGCCCAGCCTAAAAGGGGGAAAGCAAGGCTTATAACGGGCGTTGCCCACCAAAGCTTTTTAAAATCCGCGCTTGCAATTACGCCAAGCGCAATAGATACAAGTGGGTAAACGACAAAAGCAAGGGCTAATAAAAACTCCGTAGTGTTGCTTTCAAAAATAAAATAACCAACGGGCGCGATGATTAAGCTTGCCCCCACAATTATTAAAGTTAGATAAAGTCTTTTCATAATTTATTCCTTAAAAACCCGCCTATAAGGCGATTAACGCACTATAAGCGGGCTAAATTCAAGTGTTTTAAACTAATTAGTCTTTTGCTTCAGACGTGGAAGCGTGCTCGTCACCAAGGTTTATAACCTTTAATTCGGTTACACGGCGTTGACCACAGCGTGTAATGATAATACGTAAATTTTCAAAATCAAACGAAGCGTTCTTATTTGGGATATCGCCAAGCTTTTCAGTTACCCAGCCACCAACGGTTTGAGAGTCAAACTCATCGTCTTCGGCGTTGAGATTGAAAAGCTCGAAAAAGTCGCCAAGGTCGGCGTTACCGTCAACGCGGTAAGTGGTTTCGTTTAATTTTTCAAAGTATTCAACGACTTCGTCGTGTTCGTCGTAGATTTCGCCAACGAGTTCTTCTAAAACGTCTTCCAAGGTTACGATACCAAGCGTGCCACCGTATTCGTCAACGACGACTGCCATATGCACCTTTGATTTTTGGAAGGTTTTAAGTAGCGTTGAAATCTTCATATGCTCGGTTGCGATTGCAACGCGTTTTATAAGCGAAGTGATACTCGTGCTACCTTTATCTAATGCGGACAGGAAGTCCTTTTCGTGTACCATACCGATAATATGGTCGATAGTGTCGGTATAAACAGGCAACCTGGAAAAGCCGTTTTTAAAGAAAACGTCTTTAATTTTTGCCATTGGTAAATCCATTGGGATTGCAACTACGTTAACGCGTGGCACTAAAATTTCACCAACCTCGCAATCGTGGAATTCAATCGCGCTTGAGATAAGCTCGGTTTCGCCTTCAGAGATACTACCTTCTTCGCCGGCTTCTTCAACGATGTTTAAAAGCTCTTCTTCGGTGTAGCCTTCGTTTTTGCCAAGCTTAAAGATTTTCATAAGTAGCTTTTTAAGGCCGGTAAATATAATGCAGACGGGCCACAAAGCGTAGATAAAAAATACCAACAAGCCACCGAATACTTCAGCAAAGTTTTCTGGGCGTTCTTTTGCAAAGGTTTTTGGTAAGATTTCGCCAAAAACGAGAATAACTGCCGTTAAAACCGCCGTTGAAACGGTTGGCGCTACGCTCGGGTTTTTGATGATAATCGCAAACAATAGGCCTGAAATAGTTGCGGCGGTGATGTTAACGATGTTGTTACCAATAAGTAAGGTGAACAGTAATCGGTCGTAATCCTCAGTAAGCCTAATAGCGCGTTGGGTGCGCTTTAATGCGCGATTGCTACGACTATCGTCGCCAGCGCGCGTTCTTAAACGCACACGGTTGATTGACGTGAAAGCCGTTTCGCTTGCAGAGAAAAATGCCGATAAAATAACGAGAACTACAAGTACAACAATATAAAGCGTAATACTGTCAGGTTCAGGTTCAGGGTCAGGTTGCATAATGTAACTTAAATACTCCTTTATGTAAAAATGTAGATAACATTTTAGCACAATTTTGAAAAATTGTAAAGTGTTTTAGCTTAATTGCCGTGTTATTTAACCTATAATTACGCGTGGGGTTTGGGGTTTTGTGAAGAAAAGTAAAATTTTGTTAAAATAGGGATAAATTTTTAAAAAGGTGTTGAAATTATAAATCTAATATGTTATTATATTATATAGTTTGAAATTAACGGGGGCTTAAGGCTTTTAGCTTCCGTAAAAGGGGTTATTTAAGACATGATTGAGCAGGTTTTACAACAAATAAAGGCTACTGAAGAAACTGCTAATAAAATTCGCACCGACGCTGAAGAAAATAAGCAAGCGCGTATAAAAGAAGGCGAATTGGAAGCTGCGCGCATTATGTCCGACGCCCAAAAACAACTGGCTGAAGATAAGCGCAAGTATAAGGCGCAAACGCAAGAAGAGTGCGACGCGCTTTACCAAAGCGTTTTAGCTGAAGCTAAAAAGGACGCGGAAGAAGTTTATCAAAAAGCATCGGTTAAAACACAAGCTATCGCGCAAGATATCGTAAAGGGGATTTTAAATGGCAATTGCTGAAATGTCGCGCATGAAGCTTTTAGGCATTAAGGATGAGCGTAATCTTATCCTGTCTGCCTTGCACAAGGAATGCGCAGTACAAATTATATCAAATGCCGAGATGGAGTTTGAAGTTAAAAACGAAGAGTTTGCCCAGAAAAAGGACAGGCTCGATTTTGCTTGCCAATTTTTAACGGTAAACACCAATCGTATTTTTAAAAATCGTGGCAAGAAGCCCCTTAAAGACTTTTTAATGCCAATCAGCTACGATGAGTTTATCAACGCTTTATCTATTGAGGACCAGGTTGCAGGCGTTATCGACAGGGTTGAAGAAATCAACCAAAGCCTGACCAAGCTAAACGGAACGCTAAACGCGTTAAAGGCGGAAATGTCCACTTATAAGCCGTTTATCGACCTACCCGTTAAGCTTGACGAACTTAAAAACACACCGTCAACGCGTATTTACTTCGGCACGCTACCAAAGGCTGGTGTTGAGCTTTTAGACACTTTAGAAACTCCTGTGTTCTATCAAATCCATACAGCGCAACATAACGGCTCAATCGTAACGGTTATCTGTCATAAGCAAGACGAAGAAGCCGTTTCGCAATTCTTATCCCTTGCAGGCTTTCAACGCTGTAACTTAAAAGGCGACTTTTCGCCACAAGAAAAGTGCGATGAGATAAGCAAGGAAATAAATGCCGTTGAAAAGCAGTTGACTGAATACGATGAAGAAATTTTAAAGCTTTCTACTCATCTTGAAAAGATGTCGGTATTATCCGACAGGTACGGCTTTGAAATTGAAAAGGCTAAAAACAAGCACGGCTTTATCAATACCGACGCGACCTTTTTATTAGACGCTTACGTGCCAACCGAAGCCGTTGAACGCGTCAGGGCGG
>JAZTYT010000142.1:0-9848 GCA_045637045.1 Christensenellaceae bacterium
TGAGCGTTGGAATCCGTAAGATGCAATAACAAGCAAAAATGCTTGCGGGCAAGCCTTGCTTGCACGGATTTGCATTTTTATGAAGTTATTATTTAAACGCAACGCGTTTAAAACAACGTCTCGCCCTAAGTTTTCAGTAAACTCAAACAACGTCTCGCCTTAAGTTATTTATTAAATTTAAATTAGGTTTGCGGGCATTTGCCCGCAAATTGACGATAATTATTCATTATTCACTATTCATTAAAAAAAGACAGGCGAAATTTTGCCTGTCTTATTTATTTGGTCTACTCGGCCGGAGTCGAACCGGCGACCTTAAGAGTCGGAGTCTTACGCTCTATCCAACTGGGCTACGAGTAGTCGCTAAATTTTATTTTAACACCTTTTTACGCCTTTGTCAATCATACCTATACAACCTAAAAATTTTGGCATATTAACTTTCGTTATAAAAAGACAAAGCCTTAATTTTACAATCGCCCCATTTACGTTTGCAAAATAATTTAAAAAAGTATATAATGTTATAAAATAAAGCAAAAATATTAAGGTGAACTATGAAAACAAAACCAGTTTGTTTAATCATTATGGACGGCTACGGATGCCGTAACTGCGGCAATGGCAACGCTATAAAAATTGCCAATAACGGTACTATTGACCAACTTATTGCAAAATATCCTTCAACAATTTTGGGCGCAAGCGGGCTAAACGTAGGCTTACCCGACGGTCAAATGGGCAATAGCGAAGTTGGGCATTTAAACATTGGCGCAGGCAGAATCGTTTACCAGGAATTAACGCGCATCACAAAGTCAATCGGCGACGGTGACTTTTTTACCAACGAAAGTCTTGTTGGAGCAATGGATAACGCAGTTAAAAACAATAAGTCGGTACACTTATACGGCCTTTTATCAGACGGTGGCGTACACAGTCACATCACCCACCTTTACGCGCTTGTTGATTTAGCAAAGCAAAAGGGTGTTGAAAACCTTTATATCCACGCCTTTTTAGACGGACGTGACGTTTCGCCAACGAGTGGCGCAGACTTTATTGCAAGCCTTAACGCAGTTCTAAAGGAAAAGGGTGTTGGCAAGATTGCAACCGTTCAAGGCAGGTTTTACGCAATGGACCGTGACAATCGCTGGGAACGCGTTCAAAAGGCTTACGAGTGCTTAACAATCGGCAACGGCCAACCAACCCAAAACCCAGAACAAGCCGTACGCGATAGCTACGCGCAGGGCGTAACCGACGAGTTCGTGCTTCCTACAAACGTACACGAAAACGGCAAGCCAATCGGCTTGATTGAACAAGGCGATTCTATAATCTTCTTCAATTTCCGCCCAGATAGAGCAAGGGAAATCACACGCGCCTTCTCACAGCAAAGCTTTGAAGGTTTCACCCGCCCAACGGGCTTTTTAGCGCCGTATTACGTATGCTTTACAAGATACGACGCAACCTTTGAAAACATCGAGATCGCCTTTAAGCCACAAAGCTTAAAGAACACGCTTGGCGAATACCTTGCAGACAAGGGCTACACCCAGCTCCGTATTGCCGAAACGGAAAAATACGCCCACGTAACCTTCTTCTTCAACGGTGGTGTGGAAGCTCCAAACAATAACGAACAGCGTGACCTTATACCATCGCCAAAGGTTCCAACTTACGATTTACAGCCCGAGATGAGCGCAATCGAAGTTACCGACAAGGTTTTAGAAGAAATCGCAACCGATAAGTTTGACGTTATCATCTTAAACTTTGCAAACTGCGATATGGTCGGTCACACTGGTGTTTTAGACGCTGCGGTTACGGCTGTTCAAACGGTTGAAACTTGCGTTGGTAAGGTTGTTGACGCTATTTTAGGTAAGGGCGGTGTTGCGCTTATCACGGCAGACCACGGCAACGCCGATATGATGGTTGCTGAAAACGGCTCGCCGTTTACCGCGCATACCACAAACCCAGTTCCTTTCATCGTGGTTGGTGAAAAGTATATCGGCAAGACCTTGCGTGAAGGTGGCGTTTTAGCCGATATCGCGCCAACGCTTTTAGAAGTTTTAGGCGAAGAAATCCCTGAAGATATGACGGGTAAGTCGCTTTTAAACTAATCGGAGATAAAATTTATTGATAAAATTACAGGTTTTTGCGCTTAAAAACTGGTCGGTTAGGGCGTTTTGACGTAAACAAATGTTAACAAATGCTTAAAACTTATCAGTTTTAGTCAAAAAATGCTTGTTAAAACTATTTTTATGTGCTATAATCTTATAGCATTTTAACAAAAACATTGGTTGGAGATATATCATGGCATTAAATTTACTTGCAATTACAATTCCACAAGTAGTTTACAGCATCTTAAACTATTTCTGTCTTTTCGGGGCTATGTTATGCGCACTTTTCGTAATCGTAGTCGTTTTAGTTCAACCGGGTAATTCAAACGGTATCAGCGCGCTTGGTAATAACGCTGAAACTTTCTTTAACAAGGATAAAGGCAAAACGTTAGAAAGTAAGCTTAAAAGACTTACTTACATCTGCATTGCAATTATTGCTTTCTTAATGATCGTTTACTTATTATTACAAAACAACGCAATCATTGCCGTTAGATAATTTATTTATTGGATTCACTAAACGACTGCCTTTAAGGGCGGTCGTTTTTGTCTATGTTTTTGCATCGTAGGGTATAATATAATTATGTCTATTGAAACACGCATCGTTAAAAAGTTTAAATCGGGCGAGTATAAAGATTTAACCTTTATAGAAATCGCCAAAAAAGAAGGGTTGGTCACCGATGACGAACTCAAATTTTTGCGTGCAAAGCTTTCCTATTTATGTAAAGACAATATTTTATATTTATCCAAGGGTAAGTACAATCTTTCCAAGCGCGAGCTTTTTAAAGACCCCAAAAAGGTGAGCGACGCTGAAATCGTTGTGGGTGAGCTTCGCACAAACCCGCGTGGCTTTGGCTTTTTGGTTACCGAGCAGGGCGATTATTTTATCGCGCCCGAAAATTTAGGCTACGCCTTGAACGGCGATATTTGCGAGTGCGCCGTTTTATACGGCAAAAGTGGTAAGCGTGACGCCGCTATCGTTTTAAAGGTTAGAGAGCACACGATAACCAAGCTTGCAGGCGTTTACTTTACCGAAGGCGCTTTTAGTTATCTTCGCCCGGACGATAGCCACTACCTTTGCGATATTCAGTTAACCGACCTTGGTGGTTTCAGATTGGAAAAAGGCGACAAGGTTTTCGTTGAAATAACAGACTTCCCTAAACGCAACTGTCCACAGGGTAAAATCATTGCCCACCTTGGCAAAAGTTTTGAGCTTAAAGCCGAAGAAAACAGCATAATTTATTCGTGTGGGTTTTATGAAGAATTCCCTGAAAACGCACGTTATCAGGCAACGCATATAAACCAAAAAGTTGGCGATAATCAGCTTATAGACCGACTTAACCTTGAAAACGAGCTTGTTTTCACGATAGACGGCGACACGGCGCGCGACTTTGACGACGCGGTATCGCTATCAATTTTAGATAACGGCGATTACTATTTGGGCGTGCATATTGCAGACGTTTCCGAATACGTCACGCACAAAAGCCCGCTTGATAATTCAGCCTATATGCGTGGCACTAGCGCGTATTTCCCCGACAGAGTTATACCAATGCTCCCGTTTGAGCTTTCAAACGGAATTTGCTCACTTGTTGAAGGCGAGCGTCGTTTAACCGTTTCGGTTTTTGCGCAAATCGACGGCACGGGCAAGGTTGTTGATAGTAAGATTTGTGAAAGCTATATACGTTCTTCAAAGCGTATGACCTATAACAACGTGCAAAAGATAATCGACGGCGATAGCTGGGCTCTTCAAGAATTTGAAAAAATCGTGCCAACGGTTCTTAAGATGAACGAGCTTAAAAATATTTTAGAGCAAAGGCGCGCACAAGAAGGTTATATTGATTTAGCCGTAAAGGAAGGCGACGTTTATTTTGACGGTGACAAGATTGAAGTTACCTTGCACAAATCCACCGACGCCACAAGGCTTATCGAACAGTTTATGATTTTGGCAAACGAAATCGTTGCCGAGTATTTATTTTATTTATCCCTGCCGGCAGTTTATCGCGTTCACGAAAAACCCGATAAATCCAAAACGGAAACCTTTAAGGATTTTTTAAGGGTGCTTGGCGTAAACGTGCAATGGCGCCGTGACGAGCTTTACCCCCTTGATTACCAAAGGCTGTTAAAGTCACTGCAGGGCACGCCCAAGTTTGCCGTCGTGAATAAAGCAATGCTTCGTTCAATGCAAAAGGCCTTTTATTCGACTGAAAACTTAGGGCATTTTGGCTTGGCCTCAAAGTGTTATTGTCACTTTACTTCGCCTATCCGTAGGTATCCTGACCTGTTGGTGCACCGTGCATTAAAGGCTTCCATAAAAGGGGATATGGGTGCGTTAATCGACATATACGCCGACTTTTTCAAGCTGGCGGCGGTACAAAGCTCTAAAAGAGAGCGCTTAGCTGACGAAGCCGAGCGCGCTGTAAACGATTTATATAAGGTCAAGTATTTAGAAGCCTTTATCGGTGAAGAATTTAAAGGCATTATAAACGGCGTTAATCAGCACGGGCTTTACGTTGAGCTTGAAAACACTTGCGAAGGCTTTATTCCGTTAGAGCTTTTACCGGGTGGCGCTTTTGAGTACGATGAAAAATCTTACTCGTTAAAAACCAAAAAACACACCTATAAGATGGGCGATGAAATGGAGATAGTGATAGTAGGCTGTGATATTGCCGAAAGAAAAGCCTTTTTTGCGCCTGCAAATTTACAAAGGGGCTTGCAAAAAGGCAAAAAGTGTGGTAAAGTATAAAAGATGAAGATTATAACCGAAAACAAATCTGCCCGATTTGAATATTTTATCGAAGACCAGTTTGAAGCAGGCATCAGCCTTGACGGTGGTGAAGTCAAATCGATAAAGGCAGGCAATATTTCCTTAAACGATAGCTATTGTTCAATCTATCAAAACAGCGTGTTTATTAAAAATATGCACGTTGCGATTTATGAAAACGCAGGGGCGTATAATATAAAGGAAGCCAAGCGTGAAAGACGGCTTTTACTGCACCGTAGAGAGATAAACAAGCTTTCGCAAAAGATTAAAGAAAAGGGCTATACGCTTGTTCCGCTTAAGGTTTATCTTAAAGGCTCGCTAATAAAAATTGAGCTTGGTCTTTGCAAGGGTAAACACACTTACGACAAAAAGCAAGCGTTACAAAACCGTGATATTGAACGTGCCACCGCGCGTGAAATAAAAAAATATATGTAGGGGTAAATTATGGCAACAGCTAAAAAAGAAACTAAAGCACCGGCTAAAAAAACCGAAGCCAAGGCCGAAAAGAAGCCTGTAGAAAAAAAGGTTACAGAAAAGCCAGCAAAAAAGGTTGAAGCAAAACCTGAAAAGAAAGCGCCTGCTAAAAAGTACCACATCGCACAGCGCAGTGAAGACGGTTTATGGCAGGTAAAGGCTGAAGGCGCTGAAAAGGCTTTAAAGCTTTTCAAGACCCAACAAGAAGCAATCGACTACGCAAAAAAGGTTGCCGGCAATCAAGAAGGCTATATCGTTATACATAAAAAAGACGGTAGCTTCAGAAAGCTAACTTACTAAAAAGTGGGGCTATAAGCCCGTTATCGCACAAAAATTAATAAAAAATTAAATAGAAGATAGCCTTTTGGCTATCAAATGGGGCTGCACCGGATTCGACTGTAAGAGAAAGGGCAGGTATAAGCATACCGAAGGCTCGGCTTCGTTAAAACGGAAACTTTTAAATTTAAATGCTGATAACAGATTAGCAGTAGCTGCGTAATTTAGACGCGCTTGTTCTACCCAAGTTTTCTGCTGGCTTGGGATAGGGCATGATTTTAGGCAGAGAACGGCTTTTTTGGTTTGATTGCGCCAAAAGGGCGGAATTTAGTAATCTACGGCGTGATAAGGGTGTCCTTTCCCGTTTCACGCAAGAAGATAATAAAGGAATAAGTATGTAGAAAACCTTTCGGTTTTTTTGCAAGACGAGAGTTCAACTCTCTCCAGCTCCACCAAAAACAACCCAAGTTATAATCCAACTTGGGTTGTTTATTCAAGCCGAAAGGCTGGGTATGTAATCGCCGTAGGCGCATGTAATCACGGCTTGCCGTGTATGTTATTGTCGGCTTGATTACATACAATTCTAACGAATTGATTCCATACCGCTTGTGCGGATTACATACCGCTATCGCGGATTACATACACAACTGGCGTTGTGATTTTATAAGGTACAATTTATGAAAGAAAACTTACTAATAGAGTATGCCGAACAGTTGGCTGTTGAAATTGAAACAATGTGCCAACCATTGTCCAAAATAAAAGATTGTTCAAACACTGTTTTGCAGATTCGCAAGTCGTCTTCAAGTGTTTTCGCTAATATTACGGAAGCGCAATATCCGCAAAGCTTACCTGATATGCTTTCTAAATTAAAAATCGCAAGAAAAGAATGCTTTGAAACGGAAAGCTGGTTAAAGCTTTTATATTCAACAGGAGAAATAAGCGAAGATATTTTCAAAGATAAACGAAACTTGTGCGGAAGAATCCGTCGAATACTTACCGCATCTTGTATAACCATTGAAAAGAAAATTAAATAACGTAAGGGTACTGGGTAAAAAGTTTGGTGGTTATGTGCAAAAGGACACGAGTGGACTGCACGAATTGCCGATAAATCAATTAGAGCGTAGCGCAACGTCTATTGAAGCACACATTAGAACTCATAGACAAAAAGGAGGTAGTCGATTATGATGATTAGTCCCGAAACTTATTATGAAAAAAATCTGAAAGGAAAAACTGCGGCACAGATTCTTGTCGCCATACGTGGCTTGAAGCAAGAAATCAGTCGCCTTATGAATAACATTGAAAACCCTAGCGATCTATATATGACGGACCCTTCGGATGATGTCCGTTTGTCGTGTACTCGTGAGTATCTTGAAAGAGCCAAGCAAGCACTTGTTGAGGCGGGTGGCACTTATGTTCCTTCCAAGGCTGAATTAAAAGCCGAAGAGTTCAATGCCAATATACCTTTTATTAGCAAAGTGGAGTTCGGCATTGGTGGGTTCTTCAGCGGCTTTGAAACGAGAACCTATACCATTGAAGGTGACAATATTTATATGGATGACGAGCATTTCTTGATTTCGAAACACTCTGACTTGGGAGATGTTGAAATTGAGGAAATGAACAAAGACTCCTTCCTTAAGGGACTTGCGGATTTGCATATCGGTGAATGGCGCAGAAACTATGACTCCAGCCGTTGGGGAGATACCGTACTCGATGGTACGCAATGGCATTTATACATTTATTACTCCAATGGACGCAGACCTGTAAAAATTGAGGGTAGCAACGATTATCCCTATAATTTTGACGAACTGCAAAGGCTTTTGGGTATTGACCTGTAGGCTAAAGATTTCATCCAAACTTGTTTGGATTTCATTGTTGCTTTTAGTTAACATTTGTGTTAAAATCAATTTTACAAAGAAAAAGGCAGATAAAAAATGAAAAAAACACGTATATTATCATTACTACTAATATTAGTTTTGGCGTTTAGCTTATTCGTTGGTTGCAAAACCCCAGATAGTGGCGCGTCAAACAGCACGTCAAACGGTGGCACGGATAACCAGCCCACGGCAGAAGAGCTTTACGGCTTAAAGGAAAACATCCAGGACGGCGTTATTTTGCACTGCTTTAACTGGAAGTACACCGACATTACAAGCGAGCTTGAAAACATTGCAAAGTCAGGGTTTTCTGCCGTTCAAACTTCACCTGCGCAAGTGCCGACTGGCACGGGTAGTTGGTACTGGTTGTATCAGCCCAAAGACTTATGCGCAGGCACAAACCCTTTAGGCACGGTTGACGAGCTTAAAACCCTTTGCGACAAAGCCGAAGAATACGGCGTAAAGGTCATCGTTGACGTGGTTGCAAACCACTTAAGCGGAAGCAGTTACCACACGCCCCAAGACCTTAAAGCTGACGAGTTTTGGCACAATCAGGGTAGCGTTACCAACTGGCAGGACCGTAGGCAGGTCACCCTTGGTGACGTTGGTATGCGCGACTTAAATACCGAGCACCCTTATGTTAAGCAAAAGGTAAAAACTTACGTTCAATTCCTAAAGGAATTGGGTGTTGACGGAATCCGTTGGGACGCGGCAAAGCACATAGGCCTACCGAGTGAAGCAAGCGATTTCTGGACGACGGTTATCGACACCACGATGTATAACTACGGCGAAATTTTATACGCCCCCGACGACAGAAGCACGGGCAACGAAGCCTTAATGCAGGAATACACCAACTACATTACGGTAACCGACAGCGCGTATAGCTCCACTTTAAGAAACGCCTTTGCTTTTGGCTATGCACCAACCGCTTACGCAAACTGGGGAGCAAGGGGTATCGCCAACGAAAAGCTTATTTATTGGGCTGAAAGTCACGACACGTTCTCCAACGGTCAAGAAGGCGATTACTCAAACCAAACCGACCAAAACAAGATTGACCGTGCTTACGCAATAGTGGCAAGCCGTCAGGGTGCGACCGCGCTTTATTTTTCAAGGCCGATAACGCATATTAAAGACCATATTTTAATGGGTGCAAAGGGCAGAACGCACTTTACAGCCAAAGAGGTTGCAGAGGTTAATAAATTCCACAATTTAATGGCGGGGCAAAAGGAATATTTTGCGACGGGTTCAAACTGCGCCGTCGTTTCAAGGGAAATGGGTGCAGTTATCGTTGCAGGCTCGGGCGAAAACTTCACCGCAACCGTGCCAAACGGTGGTGGCTTGACAAAGCCTGGCACTTATTACGACCAGATTTCGGGCGAAAAATGGGTGGTAAGCAGTACGACTATGACTGGCAAAATCGGTGCAAGCGGTATCGTTGTTTTGTACGACCCTGAAAACACCACGCCATCGGGCAGTTCAACAAACACCCCCGAACAGCAAAACCCTATCACCCAAGACTGGGTTTTATACTACAAAAACACCCAAGGCTGGGCTAAACCTTACGCATATTATTGGTCAAGCACTAACACGTCGCTAACCTTCTGGCCTGGCGTTGCAATGACCGATTTAGGCGGTGGAATTTACAAAATTGTCGTGCCAAAGGAAGCAACGTATATCATATTTAGCGACCAAGGCGCTAAACAAACGGCTGATTTGTATATCCCCGGCACGAATATGGTTTACGACGGAGACTGGTACAGTTATGACTGATAACAAGATTATATATTACCACGGCTCGCCCGTTGGTGGGCTTAAAGCGTTAAAGGTGCAAAAGCCCCAAAATTTTGATAAGGAAGCAAAGGTTTATCTGACAAGCCTTTATCCTATGGCGCTTATTTACGGGGTTAAAAATTTTGAATACACCTACGGCTACGAAAAGGACGGAAGCATTTATTTTAGCGAATATTATGACGGTGCGTTTGAAAAGCTTTACGCCCAAAAGTCAGGCTATATATACGTTTGCGCGCCAAAAAGCGTCGAAAAGGGAAGTATCCCCAACGAGTTTTTAGCCCACGAAGACGTTGAAATCATCCAAGAAATTTTCATCCCCGATCTTTTAGAAGCCCTTAAATGCGAGGAGCAAAAAGGCAACATCTCGCTTTTATGGTACAAGGACCTTAGTGAAAGAAGATTAAAGTGGATAGAAGACACCTTTTTAAAAATTATCAAGGATAACGACCTATTAAACAAGGATACGCCTTACGCAAAATACATCAAGGAAAACTATCCACAAATTTGGCAAAAAGCAGAAAAAACCGACCTATAGGTCGGTTTTTAATGAAGAATGAATAGTGAATAATGTCTTGCGCTTGCGCAAGTGTT
>JAZTYT010000143.1:0-12723 GCA_045637045.1 Christensenellaceae bacterium
TGCAAATTCTTGAATTACAGCTTGAAGGCAGTAAAAAGATGCCTGCGCGCGACTTTTTACTCGGTAGAAAAATAAACGTTGGTGATATACTTAAATGGTAACTGTATTTTACGATAGCTATTGCGTACTAAATAAGGTGTATCGTGAAGGCGCGTTTGTAAAACAGGCGATAAACGAAGTTGCTATTGAAGAACTGAATCGCCCCAAAACGACTAAAATTGTTTACGGCGTTTTAGATAAGGATATACAACTTAATTACTTCATAGATAGCCTTTGTCAAAAGCGTCCAAAGCCAGCAATAGTTATTCTATTAAAAATTGCAATGTACGCTATTTTTCATTTAGAGAAAAAGCCTTACGCTGTAATTGATAATATCGTTGAGCTTACTAAAAAGCTTGGTAAGTGCGCAACGAGTGGCTTTATGAACGCGACCTTGCGTAAATTTAGTCAAAATTTAACTGAATTAGCGCATAAAATTGATGATAATTTGTCGCTTAAGTATTCTTACCCACAATTTGCGCTTGACATTTTGGTCAAGGATTACGGCGTGGATACTGCGCGCCAAATTATTGCCGTTGATAAGGAAAACACCTTTGTTCGCTTTAAAAACGGCTCACAAGGAAAGGCGTACTTAACCGAGAAAGGCTATGACTTTACCCAAACGCCTTTTGAAAATCTTTTTATCGTTGATAAAATTAGAATTAACGAAGATTTTAACAAGGGCTTATTTACCTTTCAGTCAATAGGCTCGGTTGCAATTTGCGATTGCATCAGTGAAAAGGGTGATCTTTTAGACGCTTGTGCTGCGCCAGGTGGCAAGTCGTTGTATCTTGCTGAACGCTTTAATAGCGTAACAAGCTTTGAATTACACCCACATAGAGTTGCGCTTATTGAGTCGTATAAAAAACGTATGGGCGCTGACAACGTAAAAGTAGTCAATAAAGACTCTCAAATTTACGATAACGACTACGAAAAGGCTTTTGATTGCGTGTTATGTGACGTGCCTTGCAGTGGTTACGGCACACTTATACCTAACCCCGATATTAAACTTAAAGACGCGGGGTATATTGACGGTTTATTGCCTGTGCAATACAATATTTTATCAACTTGCGCTAACTACGTAAAGCCAAACGGAGCGTTATATTATTCAACCTGTTCGCTTTTCAAGGCTGAAAACGATAAAATTATTGAAAAGTTTTTACATAATAACCCTAATTTTGCGATTGAAAGCATTACAAGTCCACTTTCTCATCTTAAAACTCAATTTGGTCTTCAATTTTTACCGCATTTATCCTACGGCGTAGGTTTTTACGTTTGTAAGCTTATAAGGAAATCATGATTTTAGCAGATTATTCTTTTGATGATTTACGCAATTTAATAACGGCGCTTAACGAAAAGCCCTACCGTGCGACGCAAGTTTTTTCAAACGTTGCAAACGGTAAGGCTATTTCAGAGATGAGCGATATTTCTAAATCATTGAAAGAACGCTTGCTTCAGGATTATTGTGACTGCGCGTTAGAAATTATTGAAGAATTAACTTCAAAGGACGGCACTAAAAAGTTTCTATATAAGCTTAACGATGGCAATATAGTTGAAGGCGTTTTAATGTGCTATAATTACGGCAATACGCTTTGCGTTTCTACCCAGGTTGGTTGTAGAATGGGTTGTGCCTTTTGTGCTTCGACCTTGCAAGGCCTTATCCGTAATTTAACACCAGGCGAAATTTTATCGCAAATTTTGGTTGTTAACCGTCGCTTGGGTGGTAATATAAACGAAAGAAAAATCACAAACGTCGTTCTTATGGGGAGTGGTGAGCCACTTGATAATTACGATAACGTTATTAAATTTTTAGCACTTATGTCGGACAAGCGTGGTATCAATATCAGTCCACGTAATTTAAGCTTGTCAACCTGTGGGCTTGTTCCACAAATGCTTAAATTGGCACAAGAAGGCTTCCCCGTTAATTTAACCCTTTCGTTACATAACCCGTTTGATAATAAGCGTCAACAAATTATGCCCGTTGCAAAAGCGTACACGGTTAGAGAAACGGTTGACGCACTTGATAAATATTTCAAGGCGACAGGTAGAAGATATTATATAGAATATTCGCTAATAAGTGGCGAAAACGATACCGAGCAATGCGCTTTAGAGCTTAAAAAGTTGTTTGCTTCAAAGCCGTGTCATATAAACCTAATTAGGCTCAACAGCGTTAAGGAAAGAAACCTTGTCGGCACTTCTGACCGTGACGCCAAAGCTTTTATGGAAAGGCTTGAAAAACTTGGTCTTTCGGTTACCTTAAGGCGAAAAATGGGTAACGACATTGAAGGCGCTTGTGGTCAATTAAGGCGCAAGTTTATTGAAAAAGGGGGCGTTTTCAATGAAGGGCAGAGTAATTAGAAGTCGCTCGAAAGAATTTACCGTTTTAGCCGACGGCAAAGAATACCTTTGCGTTGCAAGGGGAAGTATCAAACTTTCCGATATAAAGATTATTACGGGTGATATAGTTGAATTTTCAGACGGCGTAATCACTAAAATTTACGAGCGTACTACTTGTATAACAAGGCCAAGAGTTGCAAACGTTGATAGCGTAAACGTCGTTATCGCGCACGAGCCAGAACCTGACTATTTATTGATCGATAAGCTAATCGTTCAATGCCGTCAAGCAAAAATCAAGGTGTATATTACCGTTAACAAGCACGACGTTACCGACAGTGTTGCCAATTACGTAACTGCCAATTATAAGGGCGCAGTTGACGATATATTTATCGTTAGCGCAGTTAATGGCCAAGGTATTGAAATGCTTAAAAACACAATAAATAACAGTCTTTGCGCCTTTGCAGGGCAGTCTGCAGTAGGTAAAACTTCAATTTGTAACGCTATATTTGATATTGATAAGCGTGTAAACACATTAAGCGATAAAACAGGGCGTGGTAGACATACAACCACCACGCGTGAGATACATTACTGCGACGGCTTGTTAATTGTTGATACGCCTGGTTTTTCGGCTATTGACGCGCAGGTTAAAAGCAGTGAGCTTTGCAATTATTATTCTGACTTTGCACCCTATCTTGGTAAGTGTTATTATATAGGTTGCGCGCACGTTGCCGAGCCTGATTGTTTGATTAAGGAAGCGGTTTCAGAAGGTAAAATTTCAACTGACAGGTACAACCGTTATTGCACGATTTATAAGGAAATTAAAGAGTATGAAAAACGAAAATATTAAGATTGCGCCTTCAATACTTTCAGCTGATTTTGCAAATATGGCTAACGAAATTATCTCGTTGGAGCAAAGTGGCGCTGATATTATCCATTGCGACGTAATGGACGGAGTTTTTGTGCCTAACATTACCTTCGGTATTAAAATGATTGAAGATATCAGAAAGGTTACAAAACTTCCACTTGATTGCCATCTTATGATAGTTGAGCCACAAAAGTACGTTGAAGCTTTTGCTAAAGCCGGCGCTGACTATATTACCGTGCATTACGAAGCTTGTAAGGACAATTTAGCAAACGTTTTAAAGCTAATTAAGTCGTTTGGCGTTAAATGTGGTGCAGTTATTAACCCAAATACCGACGCAAGCGTTTTGGACGAAGTTTTACAGCTTTGCGACATGGTGCTTGTTATGAGCGTTTATCCTGGTTTTGGTGGGCAAAAGTTTATTGAAAGCACACTTGATAGCGTAAGATATTTAAGGGGTAAAATTGACCGAAGTGGTAAGGATATTTTGCTTGAAATTGACGGTGGAATCAATCAGGAAACCGTCAAACTTGCAACTAAAGCAGGGGCTGACGTAATAGTATCTGGTAACACCATTTTTAAAGCAGACTCGCGCGCGCACGCGATATCATTACTTAAAAATAATTGAATTTGAATAAACGAAAAGCGACCAAACTTTAATTGGTCGCTTTTTGCTTTAAAAAACAAAAATAAAAGGTCGCATAGTTGCGACCGAAAATAAATTATGCTCTTTCAACGCTATTGCTCTTTAAGCAACGTGTACATACGTAAGCAGAGGATACAGTTCCGTCTTTAACGACTTTAACCTTCTGTACGTTTGCACTGTAAGAGCGTGGTGTTTTGCGATTACTATGGCTTACTAAATTACCACTTAATTTACCTTTACCGCATACGCTGCAAACTCTTGACATATTAACACCTCCGTTACGTTTTGCAATTCAGCCTTAATAATATAACACTAAATTATATAAAAATCAACTTTTTTTAGGTTGTTTTTCCAACATATTTGTATTTTTTTGTAAAAAAGATTGATATTTTGCGTCCATTTTGCTAAATAGCTAAAATTTGTTTAAAAATGATTGCAAAAGTATTCGTTTTATAGTAAAATAGATGCAGTTAAATAGGAGTAGTATGTAATTATGGCTGTAAGCACAACAAACATTTACGGTAAAATATTGATTTCCGAAGAAGCGATTGCGAATATTGTTTCTCACGTTGCGTTGGATTGTTACGGCATAGTTGAACTCGTGACAAAGGGTGTTAAGGATTCCTTTGACGGTCTATTTGGCAAAAAGACGCGTTGCCCCGGCACTAAAGTCGTTGCCGTTGGCGATAAGATTTCTATTGACGTTTACGTTATAATCAAGTTCGGTGTTTCACTCGCCGCCGTTGCAGAAGCGTTAAAGCAAACTGTTAAATATTCGGTTGAGCATACTGCAGGTATGGTTGTTGATTCTGTTAACGTTAATATTGTCGGTGTCAAACTATAAAATTATTTTGGATTAAGGTTTATTATGATAAAAACAATTAACGGCGCAATGTTCGGTAAGATGGTTGAATATGCGTCAAGATTACTTGATATAAATAGAGAGAAGGTTGACGCATTAAACGTTTTCCCAGTTCCTGACGGGGATACTGGTACGAATATGGGGCTTACGATGCAATCAGCCGTAAAAGGCTTAAAGGAATGTCACACCAATCGTTTAGCTGATATTTGTGACCTTGTTTCTAAAGGCGCATTGCGTGGCGCAAGGGGTAACTCTGGCGTTATTACGTCACAAATTTTCAAGGGGCTTTGTAAGAGCTTCCGTGACCTTAACGAAATCACCATTAAAGACTTCGTTAAAGCAATGAAGGCTGCAACCGACACTGCGTATGCGGCAGTTTCTAAACCAAAGGAAGGTACAATCTTGACCGTTTGCCGTTTGATGTCAGCTTCGGCTGCTTCACAAAAGGCAAAAGATTTTGAAACCTTCTTTGAAAATATTATCGAAGCCGGTGAAATGGCACTTGCTTCAACACCTGATTTATTACCTGTTTTAAAGAAAGCAGGCGTTGTTGACTCGGGTGGTATGGGCTTATTAATCATCTTTAAGGGTATGAACGCCGCTATCCGTGGCGAAACTATCCAAGACGTCCCACACGAAGACGTTGAAGTTGAACAAGCACCACCAAAGGAAGAACCTACTTTTGTTGATTTGCAAAGTTTGAGTAGCATAGAATTCGCGTATTGTACGGAGTTTTTCATTATTAACCTTAAAAAACGTACTACTTTAGCAGACATTGATAGATTACGTGAATCACTTTGTACAATCGGTGACAGCGTTATTTGTATCGGTGACTTGGAACTCGTTAAAGTTCACGTTCATACAAATAATCCTGGTCAAGCGCTTACCAAAGCACTCGCTTTAGGTGAACTTGATAAGATTAAAATTGAAAATATGCTCGAACAAAATAGAGCGTTGATTAAGAAATACGAAGCAGAACGTAAACCAATCGGCTTAATTTCAGTTGCACAGGGTGACGGTCTTGCTGAAATGTTCAGAGAACTCAACTGTGACAGGGTTATTGAAGGTGGCCAAACAATGAACCCAAGCGCAAGCGACATTGCCGACGCTATTGCACAGGTTAACGCTGAAACAATCTTCGTATTCCCAAATAATAAAAACATCATTTTGGCTGCTGAACAATCAAAATCATTGATTGAAGGTAGAAAAATCGTTGTTGTACCAACCAAAAACATTCCACAAGGCTTATCAGCGGCTATGGCTTACGATCCTGACGCTCCAGCTGATGAAAACTTGATGAATATGTTGCACGCTATCGATAACGTTTCAGACGGCCAAGTTACTTACGCTGTAAGAACTACTACTGTTAACGGCTTCAACCTTAAGAAAGGCGACATCATTGGTTTAAACAGCAAGCGTATTTTGTCAAAGGCATCAACGGTTTCAGCTGCAACCATTAAGCTTATTGAAAAGCTTAAAGATAAAAACCACACGCTTATCAATATTTATTACGGTGTTGACGTTAAGGAACAGGACGCTATCCAGCTCCGTCACGACGTTGCCGAGTTGTATCCTGATTGTGACGTTGAATGCTACTACGGTGGTCAATCAGTTTACTACTACATTTTATCTTTAGAATAAATTTTAACGGGAAAACTTAATAGTTTTCCCTTTTTTACTTATGGAACTACGTTATATTAAAGGTTTATCCGATAAACGCATAGCCGATTTGAATAAAATGAACGTTACAACCGCCGAAGAACTTGTGCGGTTGTTTCCGCGTGGTTATTTGGATATGCGCAATCAGGTTAGCCTAATTGACGTACAAAATAATGCTTTTGCCCTTACAAAAGCAACAGTTGTTGCTATTCCTGAATACATTCCACAGCGCGCAGGCAGGTCAGTCTTTAAAATTATGTGCGTTCAGGACGGTGAGCCGTTTACCGTGTATTGGTTTAATCACCCTTACGTTCGCGCAAAGCTTAAAGAAGGCGAGACTTATTTGTTTTATGGGCGCGTACGCAATCGCTATGGGCTTTCTATGGCTAATCCTACCTTCGAGCTTTGCGATAAAAACGTAAATCTTAAAGGCATTGTGCCAGTTTATCCGTTAAAAGGTGGCCTAAACCAACGCGTTATTCGTAATGCTATCGCCGACGCGCTGTCAAAAGTTAATATTTCTTCGGTTATCCCTGAAAATTATACGCGCCTTTACGGGTTAACCGACCTAAAACAGGCGTTTTATCAAGTTCATTGCCCAAATGATTTTCAAGAAGTCAGTTCTGGTAGTGAAAGAATAGCAACTGAAGAATATTATATTCTTATTTCAGCCTTTAAATTTATAAAAGGCGACCGTCAGCAATTAAGGTTGAACCGTTATTCGGTAACAGGACAGGAATTAAACGAATTTTCAAAACGCTTTGGTTTTGAGTTAACCGACGGGCAAAAATCGGCTGTTAACGACGTTTTTAAGGATTTAAAGCAACCTGTCGTTATGAATAGGCTGTTGCAAGGTGACGTTGGATGTGGTAAAACTGCAGTTTCGCTATGCGCAATTTATATGGCTGTAAAAAGTGGCTTCCAAGCCGTGTTGCTTGCCCCGACCGAAGTTTTAGCAAAGCAAAATTACGCTTTAATTCAAAGATTTTTCCCTGAATACAATATTGGTTTCTTAAGTGGCTCGGTTTCGGCTTCTGAAAAAACAACGATTAAAAAAGGCATTAAAAACGGAGAGCTTCAGATTATAGTTGGCACGCACGCGATATTAGAAGACGACGTTAAATTTAAAAATTTAAGTCTTTGCGTTTGCGACGAGCAACAGCGTTTTGGAGTTGCACAAAGAAATAAACTCGTGCAAAAGGGTTTAGAGCCCGACGTACTCATTATGAGCGCAACGCCTATCCCGAGAACGTTATCCCTTATTTTTTATGGCGACCTTGATATATCGACTATACACGATAAACCTGTTGCACGGGCTAAAATTCAAACGGGTATCGTTCCTAAAACAAAGTATCGTGGAATGTTGCAATTTGTTAATGAACAAATTAAAAACGGGCGTCAGGTATATTTTGTTTGTCCTAAAATTGACGGTGACGATGAAGGCGCAGTTTTAAGCGTAACCGAAATTTACGAAGAGCTTTTAAAGGAATTGCCAGACGTAAAAATCGAATTGTTGCACGGCAGGATGAAAGACGCTAAAAAGACTGAAATTATGCTTGATTTTAGAGCGCGCAAAATTGACGCTATTGTTTCAACAACGGTAATTGAAGTTGGTATTGACGTGCCAAACGCAACGGTAATGTGTATATTTAGCGCAGATAGATTCGGGCTTTCGCAGTTACACCAATTAAGGGGACGCGTAGGCCGTGGCACTGAAGCGAGTTATTGCTTCTTGTTGTCGGATAGTCAAGCCGAAAGCGCAATTAAACGCTTATCGGCAATAAAGGATAACGACAACGGCTTTGAAATTTCTGAAATAGATTATTCAGAGCGTGGTGGGGGTGACTTTTTGGGTACGCGTCAAAGCGGTAAAATGGTTACCGAGCTTAACGGCTTAAAATATACTACAGCTTCAATTTTCCTTGCTAAAAAGCTTTCAGACCAAGCATTTAGCGACGGCAATAATATTAGCTTGCTTAAAAAAGTTGCTTTGCAAAAATACGATAAACTAAAAGACGTTATTCTTAACTAAAAAAGGGCGTATGGTTAACATACGCTCTTTAAATTTAGTCGTGTTGGTTTGGTGTGACCAAAATTGTTTTGTAATCCGTGTAAAATACCGAGCCAATTTTTCCGTTTGGTTGCTTTTTAACGTATTTTTTTAACGTATAATCGACGGGGACTTTATCGGAATTTGAAGCCTTACTGTAAAATGCGCAAATTTCAGCGGCGTAAAGTAAAACTTCGTCGGGTACGGGGCGATTTTCAGTTTTAATTATAACGTGACAAGAGTGGTAATCTTTGGTGTGTAACCATAAGTCGGTACGTTGCGCGCCAAAGGTTAAACGTTCGTTTTGTAGGTTGTTTCTACCAACTAAAATCTCGTACCCCATATAATTATAGGTTCTATATGCTGATTTTGGCTCTTTAGTTTTCTTTGATTTTACCTGTGTTTTTATTAAACCAATTAGTTGTAATTCTTCTTCAACTTCAACAAAGTCAACCATAGTTTTACATAAATCAAGCTCGTCGAACAAGGTTGCAATATAGTTAAGTAATCCTTTTAATTCTTCAACCTGTGGCTCAACTGCTTTTAAGGTCTTTTTGTCTTTATTATATTTTTTAAAATATCTTTCAGCGTTTTCCTTTGCGGTTAGTTTGCCGTCAAGTTTTATGGTTATAATTTCTTGGTCAGGGGAATAATAGTTTTCAAGATTAACGCTATTTACACCTGCTGGAATCCTGTATAAATTTGCAATCAAAAGCTGGCCGTTAACCATATTTTGTTCCATATCCTTACAGGCCAATATCTTTTCTAACGCAATTTGATACTTTTTATTTATTTTCTTTTCGTAAGCTTTAATTATATCGTAAAGCTTGCGTTTTTTATCGTCAAAAGCCTTTTGGTTGTTGCGTGTTGTGTAAAAGCCGTCTATTGCTTCGTTTATAGTTTTGTAGTATTTTTTACGTGCGTTAACCGTTTGATAATCGGTTACGTAAAAATCCTTAATATCTTTTGTTATAACGGTGTTCGGTACAATGTCAGCCGTATTGTAAAAATCAATAAAATATTTGTAAAAATCTTCAATATTTAATGTTTTTACGTTAAGCGTAATTAGGTTTGATTTGGTTAAATATGACTCAACGACTTCTAACGCTGTCTGGTAAGAAATGCCTTTAAAGTTGTTGAATATATAGCTTGCTAAATCATCGCCGGAAAAACCTCTTAAGCAACTTATAGCATTTTCTTTATCGGATAGTTCAAATTTGTCTTGTGGTTTAGGTAGCTGATATTTAAGGCCCGGAAATATCGGGCGCAAGCCTTCGATTGAAGGCGATTGCTTAATCGCGCCTAAAATAATGCCGTTTTCAGTTAACGTTATATTTGAATATTTACCCATAATTTCGGCATAAATAATCTTCGTTGTTTCTTCACGTAAATCGTTTTTTGATTCCAAAACGATCTTTATAATGCGCTCAAATGCAATAGTGGTGACTTCTTTTATAACCGCGTGCGAAAGATGTTTTCTTAAAAGCATGCAAAAAGACGGCGCGTTGATTGGCGCTGGTAATTTTTCAGTCGTTAAACAAACCCTTGCAGATTCTGCCTTGGCTGAAATAGTGAGCATAACGTTTTGGTTGTTTGCCCTAAAATAAATCAGTAGGGAATCCTTATCAGGCTGGTTTATTTTATCTATTTTGCCACCACATATAATGGAGTTAAGCTCCTTGGCGGTGTGATAAATTGAAAAAGCGTCTTGTGGCATAAATCACCAATAAAAATCGTTTGAAATTAACTCATTTAATTTATTATAGCAAAATTTGAATATTTTGCAAATAATTGGCGCAAAAACTTTACATTATTTTTTTATTTTGTTAAAATAATTAAGATTGATTAAAAAATAACATTTTTTAGGAGTAAATATGAACTACACTATTGAAAACCAAGAAAAGAGCCAAGTTAAAGTAACCGTTACACTTGACAAGCAAGATTGGGAAGCAGCCATTTTAACAGCTTATAACCAAACCAAAGGTAAATATAGCATCCAAGGCTTTAGAAAGGGCCACGTACCATTTAACGTAATTTGCAAAGTTTATAGTAAAGAAGCATTTTACGATGACGCAGTTAACGTTGCGGTTAACCAATATTATCCTGAAATTATGGCTAAAGAAGCTAAAAACATCAACGTTATTGGTGAGCCACAATTCGGTTTTATAAGCATCGGTGAAGAAGGTTTTAGCTTCTTCGTAATGATTCCTGTAATGCCAGAAGTTAAAGTTGGTCAATACAAGGGTATAAAAGTTGAAAAGGTTGAGTATAATGTAACCGAAGAAGAACTTGATGCCGACGTTGAAAGAGTACGTGAAAGAAACTCACGTGAAATTTCAGTGACCGACCGTGCTTGCCAAAACGGTGATATCGTTGTTATCGACTTTAGCGGTAGCATTGACGGTGTTAAGTTTGCAGGTGGCACAGCTGAAAAGCAACGTCTTGAATTAGGTTCAAACAGCTTTATCCCAGGGTTTGAAGATCAAGTTTGCGGTATGTCAATCGGTGAAGAAAAAGACATCAACGTAACCTTCCCAGAAGACTACCACGCAGAAGAATTAAAGGGCAAAGCTTCAGTTTTCGCTATTAAATTACACGAAATTATCGTTAAAGAACTCCCAGAGCTTAACGATGAATTCATCAAAGAAGCAACAGGCGAAGAATCTTTAGAAGCATATCGCCAAAAAACGCGTGAAAACTTACAAAAAGCAAACGATAAACGCGCTAAAGACCAAACCGAAGATAAGCTTTTAACAGCTATTTCTGATACAACCGAAGTTGATATTCCTGACGTTTTAGTTGAATCTGAAATCACCAATATGCTTCAACAATTCAAATATAGACTTATGTATCAAGGCTTACAATTTGAAAAATACCTTGAAGTTACAGGTCAAACTGAAGAACAACTTAAGGAACAATATCGTGAAGACGCTTTAAAACGCGTTAAAAAGCAACTTGTTGTTGGCAAGATTATAGAGCTTGAAAACATTGAAGCAACTCAAGAAGAAGTTGACGCAAAGATTGACGAACAAGCTAAATCAGTTTCAAAAGAGCCTGAAGAATATCGCAAGACTATGGATGAACGTCAAGTTGAATACATCCGTAATACCATCGTTGTTGACAAGCTTTTCGACTTCCTTACAGCTAATAACGAAATCGCTTAAAAAACTTTTTTACAATCAAATTTAGGAGTAATTATATGCCACTTATCCCAATGGTTGTTCAACAAACCGATAAAGGCGAAAGGTCTTACGATATCTATTCAAGGCTTTTAAACGATAGAATTATCTTTTTATCGGGCGAAATTAACGACGCTGTTGCAAATACCGTAGTTGCACAGCTTATCTACCTTGAAGCTGATAATCCTAACAAGCCTATTTATATGTATATAAACAGTCCAGGTGGTAGCGTTTCTGCCGGCCTTGCTATTTACGATACGATGAACTATATTAAATGCGAAGTTTCAACAATCTGCATTGGTATGGCTGCAAGTATGGCTGCAGTATTGCTTTCAAGTGGTGCTAAAGGCAAACGTTTTTGCTTACCTAATAGTGAAGTAATGATTCACCAACCACTTGGCGGTATGCAGGGTCAAGCAAGCGATATCAAGATTCAAGCCGAGCATATTTTAGTACTCAAAGAAAAATTAAACCGTATTTTAGCTGAAAACACGGGTAATTCAATCGATCAAATTGAACGCGACACCGATAGAGATAACTATTTATCAGCGCAAGACGCATTAAAGTACGGCTTAATTGACAAAATATTTTCTAACAGATAATTTTAGGGGGTATAATGGATAGCGAAATTTTTGACAAGACTTCCTGTTCCTTTTGTGGGAAATCCAAAGATAAAGTAAAAACGCTTGTTGCAGGCCCAAACGGGTTATATATTTGTGATGAGTGCGTTGAGATTTGCCAAGATATTTTAAAGGAAGACCAAGCTAAAATGGCGCCCGATTCCGTTAATCTTTTAAAACCACAGCAATTAAAGGCAGAGCTTGATAAATATATCATTGGTCAAGATAAAGCAAAAAAAGTGTTGGCAGTTGCCGTTTATAACCATTATAAGCGCGTAAATGCACTTGCGAAAAATAGCAAACGCAATAAAGACGAAGTTGAAATCGACAAGTCTAACGTACTATTATTAGGTCAAACCGGTTGTGGTAAGACCTTGCTTGCAAGCACACTTGCTAAAATTTTAAACGTACCGTTTGCAACGTCGGACGCAACCACGTTGACGGAAGCGGGCTACGTGGGCGAAGACGT
>JAZTYT010000144.1:0-2874 GCA_045637045.1 Christensenellaceae bacterium
AAAAATGATGTTGTCTTCCTAAGACCGCTTGGCCTCCGACTTAGCAACCTTTTATGTGGCGCGCTTATGTATTTAGCGTTTACTTTTATTAAATAGGCTTTTGTTATATTAGTTTAGCAAATAGGTATAAAAATGAAAAAAATAGCATTGATAGGCAGTACGGGTTCTATCGGGCAACAGGTGTTAAACGTTGTGGACTTAAACAGGGATAAGTTTGAAATAATATCCCTTTCAGCCAATGTCAATTATAGCCTGTTACAAGACCAAATCTTGCGCTATAAGCCCAAAATCGCCACTTTAAGCGATAGCTTGTCTGCCCAAAAAATAAATAATTTACCGCCCGAAACCTTGTTTTATTACGGTGAAAATTCTATGCTCCACGCCGTTGACGGGAGCGCTGATTTAGTCGTGGTTGCAGTAACGGGCTTTGCAGGGCTTAAGGCAGTTTTGCAGGCGATAAGCCAAGGTCAAACGGTTGCGCTTGCCAATAAGGAATCACTCGTTTGCGGTGGCGAGCTTGTTACAAAACTCGCCAAAGAAAAGGGCGTTAAAATACTGCCAATCGACAGTGAGCATAGCGCGATATGGCAATGCTTGAGCTTTGATACCCAAAAGCCCTTTGAAAAATTGATTTTAACTGCTTCAGGCGGAGCGTTCAGGGATATCCCTATAGAAAACCTTTCTTCAGTCACTAAAGAAGACGCGCTTAAGCACCCAAATTGGAATATGGGCAAAAAAATAACCGTTGACTGCGCGACTATGGTCAATAAAGCCTTTGAAGTCATCGAAGCCAAATGGCTTTTTGACACCGATTACGATAAGATTGACGTAGTTATCCACCCACAAAGCATAATCCACTCTATGGTGGAATTTTGTGACGGAAGTATTATGGCACAGCTTGCAAGCCCCGATATGCGCCTGCCTATCGCGCTTGCGTTAAGTTACCCTGACCGTTTGAAAAAAACAGGCGATAAACTCAATCTTTTAGGCAAGCATTTAGATTTTAAAGCGTTAGATACCAAGCGTTACCCTTGTTTTGGTTTGGTTTTAGAATCGGCAAAGCGTGGTGGTGTGTATCCGTGCGCTATCTCTTGCGCTAATGAAGAAACCGTTAAATTCTTTTTAGACGGAAAGATTAAATTTACTGAAATTTATGACGTTTTAAGCTTCGTGCTTGATAATATCAACCAGCAAGAAGTCACCTTTGAAACCCTTTGCGAAGTTGACAAACAGGCAAGAAGTCTTGCTATAAGCAGGTTATCGACTATTTTGGGTAGATAACAATACTTAAATACAGCTAACTTTTTAAGGTAATATATGAACAATTTATTATTAGTTGCCCCTTGGCTTTCAACCGTGTTTTCGGTTATCGTTGCAATACTTATATTGCTTGCGACGATTACCATACACGAATTCGGCCATTACGTCGTGGGCAAATTATTAAAATTTAAGATTAACGAATTTGCAATCGGTATGGGCCCTGCCATTTATAAAAAGGTCAAGAAAAACGGTGAAATTTTTTCTATAAGGCTTTTCCCACTCGGTGGCTTTTGCGCTTTTGAAGGCGAAGACGAAGACGACGAAACTATAAAAAAGAAAAACCAAAAAGCCACTGAAGTTTACGAAAAGGATTACCCCGATAAAAAGCAAACAGAACCGCAAAAAAAGAAGGAATTATCCAAAGACGCTTTTAACAACAAAAAGCCTTGGGAAAGAATTTTGGTCTTGATTGCAGGCGCAAGCTTCAACTTTGTGGTTGCGGTAATTATAGTTATAATTACCTTCGTGGGCTACGGTCACTTTGCTTTAACGGCAGGCGAAACAATCCCACCGCAAAACCAGACCGAGCAATCGCTTTCGCTTGAGCAGGGCGATATTTTAGTCAAGATTGACGGCAAGTTTTTATACTTTGCAACCGATATCGTTTCAATGCTTGACGGCAAAAACGAAAACGACGTGGTAACCGTCACGGTTAAGCGCAACGGCAAAATGGTTGACCAGCAGGTTTCCTTGCGCGCGAGCGTTGAAGCAAGCAATATGGCAGATACCGACGTTTGCTTCAAAGCTTTAGGCGTTGCAAGCGTTTTATACGTCAAAGGCGACGGCGACAGCGTTTTAAAGGACGGCACTTATATTTACCGTTTTAAGGAATCGGGCAAGGAATACCGTGATTGCCAAAGGGTTTACACGGCTGAAGACTTGTACGAAAGGTTAAAGCTTTTAAGCCCTAACGAAACGCTTACCGTTTATATCCCTGACAAAAACAGCCAATCGGGTGAAAAGCTTGAATACACCTTTACTGCACCACAAAACTTTAATACGATTGATATAAACAACCAAACTGCCGTTTTAAAGGCTTTCGGTATTGAAGCAACACAGCTTTCCTATCAGGTTGGCACGGAATCGGTTAAATTTGGGTTCTTTGAAAATATCGGCAGGGGCTTTGTGTATTCCTTAAAGACCGTGCCTGTAACCTTGGCTTCGTTCTGGCAGCTTATCACGGGCAATTTACCACTAAATTCGGTTAGTGGCCCGATAGGTACTATCACAATGACAAGCCAAATGGTTTCATTGGGCTTTAAGTACATTTTAAACATTGCTTCACTCATTGGTTTATCGGTTGCAATTTTCAACCTGTTGCCAATACCTGCGCTCGACGGCGCTAGGGCAGTTTTCGTTATCATCGAATGGATTCGCAAAAAACCGATTAACCGCAACGTTGAAGGCATTATCCACTTTGTTGGGCTTATAGTTTTGGTTGTTTTTGCACTACTAATAGACGCCCTTAAACTGTTTATTTAGAAAGATAAAAACAAAAAAAACAAGCCTATATGTCGATTAAACGTCAAAAAAGCACCCGTTTGGGTGCTTTTT
>JAZTYT010000145.1:0-4379 GCA_045637045.1 Christensenellaceae bacterium
ACTTAAATTGACAATTTTTTTAACAAAAGTCCTTATATAGGTTGATTATCGACGTTTTTTGCCAAAATCTATTTACGGCTTAAAATTAAAAATTAAACGTTTACAAGCTGAAAAACGTGTAAAGAATCGCATTGATTTTTAAGCTTTAATTCTTCAATATACTTAACGTCCTTTAAATCTTTGGGTTGTAAAATCTTAAGCACACCACGTTTTTTAATAACCAAAACGTCACCACGCGAAGGCGCGCAGGTCAAGTGGTTATCGGCAATGATATTTGTTGGCGAAACGTTAGTTTCAAGGGCGATTTGGTTAAGAGTTTTATCCGTTACAAAATAAAGATATTGGTCAAAAACACTGCCTGCAAATAATAAATCGTTCATACTTTGAATATATTATAGCAAAACAAATTTTATGCTTTTTGGGGTGGAATATCAAAAAAGTTGTTAAGACGGTAGCCTTTGTTACCATATTTTCTTGCATTGAACGATTCGTAGGGTTTTTATACCGTATTTTTTTATCGCGCACGCTTGGGGCTGAAATGCTTGGCGTCTATCAAATTACCCTGTCGGTAGTCGGGGTATTAGTTACGCTGACGGCAAGTGGAATACCCATAACCGTTTCCAGACTAATGGTTAAGGAGCGCACGCTAAACAGTAAAAACGGTGAAATTGACGTCGTTTGGGCAGGCATTATTACAAGCCTTATTTTAAGCCTACCCATAACCGCCGCCCTATACTTTGGGCGCAACGTGTTTTCCTTCATTTTTGCCGATCAAAGGTGCTATTCACTTTTGCTTATTATACTGCCAAGCGTTGTGATTACTGCCGTTTACGCGGTTATACGTGGGTTTTTTTGGGGAAAGAAATACTTTTTTACATACTCTTTAATAGAGCTTATTGAAGAAGTGGTAATGTGCGTCGCAGGGGTTATCCTTGTAAGTCGCGCAGTTAAAACAAGCCTTTTTGACGGTGGAAAAATGGCTGCGAAAAGCGTAATGATTTCTTACGTCGTTTCATTTATTTTGTCAAGCACGGTGTTTGCATTGAAGGGCGCAAAATTTTCCAACCCCGTCAGCAAAATGAAACAGCTTGTAAAAAGCGCTGCTCCAATAACTGCAATGCGCACGTTGACTTCTTCTTTAAGCTCAATAATCGCAGTTATCCTGCCGGCAAGACTAATTGCGCTTGGACAAAGTAACGAACAGGTTTTGGGTGCGTTTGGTCAGTTAACGGGTATGGCGATACCCTTATTATATATCCCGTCAACGCTAATTGGCTCTATCGCGCTCGTTATCGTGCCACGTCTTTCTGAAACCTTTTATAAAAAACGTACCGATAAGCTTAACGAACTTATCGGGCTTGCCTTTGACTATTCGCTGGTTATTGCGTCACTTATAGTGCCCGTCTTTATTTGCGCAGGTAAGCAAATTGGCACGGTTGTTTATTCAAGCCCGAGCGCAGGCAGTTATTTAAGCGTTTCGGCGTTTATGATGCTACCTATGAGCCTAACTATGATGTCTAACAGCGTTTTAAACTCGGTTAACCGTGAAAACGCAACGCTTATCAATTTTTTCGTGGGTGCGATCGTAATGATACTTTGCATTACCCTTTTGCCAAGGTTTTGTGGGATATATTCACTTGTTATAGGTTGCTTTTTAAATTACGTAATTAACGCAGTATTAAATATCGTAGTGCTAAACAAGATAACGGGTAAGGCAAAAAAATACCTTGCTCAAGCGCTGGGGTATGCGATAGCCTGTACCGTAACCGTTGCCTTTGGCAGTGTGTTAGTAAAAACCCTGTCGGCAAAACTGTCGGCGTTTTGGTTTACTGCAGTTTTAGGCGTTGTGCTTGTGGCGTTTCAAGCGCTTTTACTGTGGGTGCTGGGCATTTTTACCCCTAAAAAAATCTTACTTAAATAATTTATGGCGTTAAATTTTATGATTTTAAACCACCTGCTTGACAATAATTTAGGGCGGGTATATAATTAAATCAATAATGCAAAGTAGGAAACGCGCGTTAAGTGTTGCATAACGGGATGTTGTATGCAAACGAAAAGGCTTTTGGCCTTGCGATGCTCTTCCGCGTCCGTTGCAAATTTAGGGTTTAACCCTTTTACGGCCTTTGCTTTTTGCATAGGCTTTTTTGTTTCGGGCCATTTAAAGGTGGTTTATGAAAGGAATTTTAGGTTATTTACTTGCAAGCGAAATAAAATCGTTTAATATTTTGCAAATCTTTGCAAATATTGTTACTCAATGGTACTATTATTTAATATTGCTTGCCATTATCGGGCTTGTCGTTTTGTTGTGCGTTTTGTACCCACCAAAGCACACCGTAAAGCTTGAAGGCTCGAAAAAAATTGCCGTAACTGCAATGCTGGTTGCTCTTTCCTTTATTGCAAACACCCTTGCTTCTGGCCCTGATCTATGGAAGCTTTCCTTCGTGCCGACGGTTTCATTTATCGCAGGCGTTTTATTAGGGCCAGGCGGTGGATTTACGGTTGGGTTTTTAGGCGATTTAATTGCAGGCATTATTGCCCCACAGGGCCCTTACAATCCAATAATTGCTATTGCTTCAAGTCTATGGGGTTTTATCCCTGGCGTGATTTTCGGTTACTTTAGAAAGCATTTTATATTGAATACGGTTATCAGCTACGTAATCGGCTTTATCGTTTGCTCTCTATTTTTAAATACGTCGGCAACCTATTTTATGTATTTAAGCTCAAGCACGAAGTACCCAACGCTTATATCTTACGTTTCATATAGGATAATACCAACCCTTATCACAGTGTTTGTTATCAACACCACGCTTTCAGCACTACTGTACCCGATAATAAATAAAATCTTTCCACGTAAAAACAATTAAAGCTAAACGTTAAACATACAAAAAGTCGCCCTATAGGTCGGTTAACGGCCAATGGGCGACTTTTTTAACGTCTTTAATTAAAATTAAAACTCAATATGCTCTACACCTTTTTTGGTTGAGTAACGGTATAAAACAATCTTTCTACCTATAACGCAAACTACGGTTGAAGAAGTTGCTTCAGCAATTTGATTTGCTAAATCGTGCGCGTCTTCAGTTGCGTTATCTAAAACCGAAAGCTTAACAAGTTCACGCGCAGAAAGTGCTTTATCAACGGTTTCGATTAAGCCTTCGCTAACGCCACCCTTACCAATTTGGGTAATGGGTGAAATATTTTGAGCAATACTCCTTAAATTGCTCCTTTGCTTTGACGTAAAATTTTCCATAATATTCTCCAATTCCTATAAGTAATTATTCAACGTAATCAAATTCAACTTCACCGATAACAACGGTATCGCCGTCTTTAACGCCAAGTTTTTTAAGCGCTTTAAACACACCGCGATAACGCAAGGTTTTTTGCATATATGCAAGCGAGTCAACGTCGTCTAAAACAACGTTACGGCATAAAAGGTCAACGAGTGGACCAACCACAACGTATGCGCCGTCATCGTCTCTCACGATATCAAATTGGGTTTCATCCTTTCTTTCGTACTTGAATTCTTCGTATTCAAGTGGTTGAACAGGTGGTAAGGTTTTAAGCGTGTTATAAACTTCGTCAAGCATTTCTTCAATGCCCACGTTATTTAAAGCAGTTATCGGGAAGATTTTATATTTCTTGCCAAACTTCTTTTTAAAGGCTTTAAGGTTTTCTTCAGCGCCGTCGATATCCATTTTATTTGCAACGACAATTTGCTGTAAGCCTGCAACGTTGATGTCGTATTCTTCAAGCTCTTTGTTAAGCTTGATAAAATCGTCAATCGGGTCACGCCCTTCAACGCCTGAAATGTCAACGATGTGTATAAGCATACGCGTTCTTTCAATATGGCGTAAGAACTCGTGACCAAGCCCAGCACCCTGCGCAGCGCCTTCGATAAGACCTGGTATATCGGCAACCACAAAGCTGTCGTCGTAATGCCTTACAACGCCTAAATTTGGTGAAAGGGTTGTAAAGTGGTAAGCGGCAATCTTTGGCTTTGCACCCGAAATTTTAGACAGCAAGGTGGACTTACCTACGCTTGGGAAGCCTAACAAGCCAACGTCAGCGATGGTCTTAAGCTCCAACACAAGTCTAACAGGCTCGGTTGTAAAGCCTTTTTGCGCAAAGTGTGGCGCGTGGCGTGTGGAAGTACAAAACTTAACGTTACCCTTGCCACCTGCCCCACCCTGAAGGACAAGCTTCTTTTCCCCATCGTAAAAGATGTCGCAAACGATATTACCCGTTTGTTTATCTCTAATTACCGTTCCAAGTGGAACGGGAATAACAAGGTCAGCCCCACTTTTGCCGTAGCATTTTTTAGGACCGCCTTTTGCGCCGTTTTCAGCAAAATATTTCTTTTTGTAGTAAAAATCAATAAGGCT
>JAZTYT010000146.1:0-17495 GCA_045637045.1 Christensenellaceae bacterium
GAAGAAGTTTTACCCCTATTAAAAGACGTTAAAATTATAACGGCTGATTTAAACGGGCAAAACCTATTCGGCTTTGAAGCGCCAAAAAGATATTGCCTATGCATTGGTAACGAAGCGCACGGGCTTTCTGATGAGATAAAACAAGTGGCTGACCAGGTTGTTACTATCCCTATGACTGAAAATATGGAAAGCTTAAACGCAGGCGTTGCCACGTCAATTATTTTGTATCAACTTCAATTTAGATAAGTTAGTAGTACTAAAAGGAGAACTATTATGTCAGGACACAGCAAGTGGCACAATATACAAGCAAAAAAGGGTAAGGCTGACGCAGCGCGTGGTAGAATCTTTACTAAAATCGGTAGAGAAATTGCCGTTGCAGCAAAGCTTGGTACTGACCCTAACTTAAACAGCAAGCTTGCAGACGTAATTGCAAAAGCAAAGGCTGCAAATATGCCCAACGATAACATTAAAAGAAGTATCGCTAAAGCCGCAGGTGAACTCAGTAGCGTTAACTTTGAAACATTGGTTTACGAAGGCTACGGCATTGCAGGTAGCGCAGTTATCGTTAACACCTTAACCGACAACAAGAATAGAACCGTTGGCGAAGTAAGACACATCTTTGATAAATACGGCGGTAGTATGGGTACAACTGGTAGCGTTTCATTTATGTTCGTTAACTGTGGCGTAATCGTAATCGAACGCAAGCCTGAACTCGACGAAGATACCGTTATGGAATACGCTTTGGACGCAGGCGCTGACGACTGTATCGTTAGTGACGACGTTTATGAAATTCGTACTTCCCCAGCAGCATTTTCTGAAGTAAGAAAGTATTTTGAAGCAAAGAACGTTGAATTTTTAGAAGCTGAAATTATGATGGTTCCAAACGATAAGATTACCTTAACGGCTGACCAACTTGTTACTTTTAACAAGATGCTTGACGCTTTTGATGATAACGACGACGTACAGGAAGTTTACCACAACGTTGAACTCCCTGAAGAAGACGATGAATAATTTATAGCAAACTATACTTTAAGCACGCTTTCAAGCGTGCTTTTTGCTTGCTAATTTTTAATTTATCGGCAATCTGTATTGTTAAATTTATTCAACTAAATTATGGTGAAGGTGGCTATGCACAACAAATTTATAATTTTTTAGTTTTTACGTATAAAGGCGTAAAATTTGCTGATAATACTATTACAAGCGGGGATAAATACCAATCGTTTAGTTTTCAATTATTCTGATTATATTTAGTTAAAGTTACCGCTTTTATATTCTGCTTAACGTATAAAGCGGTAATTGATTTAGTTTATTTTGATTACTGCTTTGGTTAAAGCAGTATTTTGGGGGCTTGGCATTAGGCGAAGCCCCCTTGTTACGTTTTTGCGCGCGTAAAAGATTTAACTAAATTTTCATACTCTGCACATTGTATTTTTATATTGACTGTTTATAATTTATGTGATATACTTTTTTATATAACTTTAGGGGTTTTTATATGAAGAAAGGTTTTTTAGCCCTTTTATTGGCGCTTGTTACGGTTTTTGGCCTTACAGGTTGCGAATTTTTAGGCATAATAAATAACGATTCAGGGAATCAAAACACTGGCGTTACTCCACCGTCGATTACCAATAATTACACGGTTAACATTAACGTTGCCGACGTTGGCGAAGCTACCGACAAACCACTCACGCAGGTTTTAGAAGAAATTTGCCCGTCGGTGGTTGAAGTTTATATTGCGCAGGGCGATACGCTTATCAGCGCAGGCTCCGGTGTGGTAATTGCAAGTGGCGCTTACGATGAAGAAGGCGTTTTATCGGAAGAAAGCTTTATTATAACCTGCCATCACATTATCGAAAACGCCAACGTAAACGACCAGGTTATCATAATGACGACCGAAGGCAAAAATTACACGGCGCACCTTGTCGGTAGTGACCCTGATAGTGATATTTGCGTCTTATCCATTGACGTTAAGCTTCCTGCAGTTATGCTTCACGGTGATTCAGACCTTATCAAGATGGGTGAAGACGTCGTTGCAATCGGTAACCCTATAGGCTCGTTTGGGGTTGCTGTTACCAAGGGTATTGTCAGCGCGCCTTGTGGTGACGTTACCGTTGATAACAAAACGATGAAGCTTATCCAGACTGACGCAACCATAAACCCAGGTAACTCGGGTGGTGGCTTGTTTACGACAAGTGGCTATCTTATCGGTATGGTAACTACCAAATTTTTGGGCAGTTATTCAACGGTTGTTAGTGGGCTTTCTTACGCAATACCTGCAAACACCATAAGCGAAATCGCAAAGGATTTGATTGAACACGGCTATATCCCAGGTAAGTACGTTATCGGCTGTACGGTTGCAAACTATTATACTTCAAAATGGGGATCACAAGGTTACGTTTATATCTCGTCGTTAGACCAAAGCGGTTGCTTCTATAAATCGGGCTTGCGTTCGGGCGATATTATCGAAACCATTACCCATACCAACGACGAAACCGGTGAAGAATACGTTTACACCGTTTCAACTGCAAGCGCTTTCGTTGAATATATCAACAGCCTTAACCTTAAAATTGGCGATACCTTAAACTTTAAGATAATTAGGGACTCTGTTAGAACCATTTACGTTGAAGTTATGATTACCCAATACGTTTACGGCGCGTAAAAAGACGAAAAATAGGGCGCGGGGGCAACAAAAATGCCACCGCGTTTTCATTTGTAATCAATTCCGTTGACAAGTTTATTTTATTGTAGTAAAATAAAATATTATAAAGGAGACAAATGCCTTTTATGATAATTTTAGGTATAGACCCAGGCTTTGCCACCGTTGGTTACGGCGTAATTGCAGTTGAAAACGGCAAGGTGCGCGCTGTTGATTACGGCGTTATTAAAACCCCAAAAGAGAATACCTTTCCCGAACGTCTTGTAATGATAGAAAAGGCCGTTAACCTGCTTATAGACAGGTTTTTGCCCGATGAAATCGCTTTAGAAGAGTTGTTTTTTAACACAAACATTACAACGGGTATCAACGTTGCGCACGCAAGGGGCGTTATAGTTTCAACGTGCTATAAAAAGTGTCAAAGGCTTTTTGAATACACGCCTTTGCAAATTAAGCAGGCGTTAACGGGTTACGGTAGGGCTGAAAAGAAGCAAATTCAGGCAATGACCACAAGCTTGTTAGGTCTTGCAAAAATCCCACGCCCCGATGACGCTGCCGACGCTTTAGCCGTTGCGCTAACCCACGCAAACACTAATAGGTTTTCAAGTAGCTTCGGCATCAAATAATTATTGCTTAAAATATCAAAAAAATGGCGTTAACTGACCTATACGCCCACTTTTTATAAAAAATACAGGTCAAAATTATAAAAAAATACTTCAAGGTGTTTTATGATTGCATACATCAACGGTAAACTTTTAACAGCTGAAAACGGCGTAGTCGTTTTAGAAAACAACGGCTTGGGCTATGAAATAATTTGTTCTGAAAGCCTATATACGCGCTTAACCCAAAACGGGGGTGGGCATGCCTATACATATATGGCAGTCAGGGAAGACGGGGTATATCTTTACGGGTTTGACACATTGAACGAAAAGAGTATGTTCCTTCAGCTTATAACCGTTTCGGGCGTTGGCCCAAAGATGGGTATCGGTATTTTGTCGGGCACTACGCTTAATAACCTTGCAATGTACATTGCAACGAGTGACGTTAAAGCCCTTTCAAAGATAAAGGGTCTTGGCAAGAAGAGTGCTGAACGCATTATCGTTGAACTGCGTGAAGCAATGCAAAAAGCACCGATTATCAAGGCTGAAGTTCCAAAGCAAAGTCTATCAGGTCAGGGCGAAAACGCCGTGCTTGCCCTTATGAGCCTTGGCTATAACCGTACCGAAAGCACGAAAGCTGTTGCTTCTTCTATTGAAGCTGGCAACCAATCGTTAGAAGATATTATAACGGGCGCATTACGCTTTTTTGCATAAAATTTAAAACAAAGTTTTAAAGGTTAATTTGACTTAACAGTTTGTCGACGTATTTTACAAGGTAATTATGATAAAAAGTAGCTTATTTGATGAAAACTTAATACAGTCTGCAATGGACGATTCAAGGGAAATTCTAATTCCCCAAAAAAACGAGTACGACGAATCGGAAAACGTTTTAAGACCAAAGACCATGGAAGGCTACGTTGGGCAAGACAAGGTTAAGGAAAATTTGCGTATTTTTATCACTGCGTCAAAAATGCGTCACGAAGCCTTGGATCACGTTCTTTTATACGGCCCACCGGGGCTTGGTAAAACCACCCTTGCGCACATTATCGCTAACGAAATGGGCTCGTCAATCAAGGTTACGAGTGGTCCTGCCATTGAAAAATCAGGCGACCTTGCGGCAATATTGACAAACCTTAACGAAGGCGACGTTTTATTCGTTGACGAAATTCACCGTTTAAACCGTAACGTTGAAGAAATTTTGTACCCTGCAATGGAAGACTATTCGCTCGATTTTATTATCGGCAAAGGTCCTTCGGCGCGCAACATACAAATTCCACTTAAAAAATTCACGCTAATCGGCGCAACCACGCGCGCTGGCTTGTTATCTTCACCGCTTAGAGACAGGTTTGGCGTAATGTGTCGTTTAGAAATGTACACAAACGACCAGCTTGCTGAAATCGTAACCCGTTCCGCCAAGATTTTAGGCGCAGAAATCTCACCCGAGAGCGCAAATGAGCTTGGTAAGCGCAGCCGTGGCACGCCACGTATTGCAAACAGGCTGTTAAAACGCGTAAGAGACTTTTCAATCGTTTCAGGGCATAGTGAAATCACCCTTGAAGACACGCGTTTGGCCCTTTCACGCTTGGAGATTGACGAGCTTGGGCTTGACGCAATCGATAACAAGGTTTTGCGCGCAATGGCTGAAAAGTTTGGCGGTGGCCCTGTTGGGCTTGAAACCATCGCTGCAACCATAAACGAAGACGCAACGACCATTGAAGACGTTTACGAGCCATACCTTTTGCAGTTAGGCTTTGTGCAAAGAACGCCACGTGGGAGAATGCTTTCCACGTCGGCATACAAACATTTAGGAATTAAAATTCCTAAAAAAAGCCAAATAACCATTTTTGAAGACCAAGATGAAAACTAGTGATTTTTATTACGATTTACCCGAAGAGTTAATCGCGCAAACACCGTTAGAGCCACGCGATAGCTCACGCTTACTTTACTATAACCGTCAAACCGACGGGGTAGAGCATAAGATATTCAAAGACGTTTACGACCTTTTACAAAAGGGCGATTTATTAGTCGTTAACAACACCAAGGTTTATCCCGCGCGAATTTACGCAACCACAAACGGTGGCGGTAAGATGGAAGTCTTACTGTTAAAGCGTTTAAATTACACTGATTGGGAAGTTTTAGTCAAGCCTGGCAAAAAAGCCAAGGTGGGCGCAAGCTTTAAAATCAGTGACGAGCTTGATTTTACCGTTTTAGACCACACCGACGCTGGTGGCAGGGTAATTAGGTTTGCTTTCGACGGCGTGTTTGAAGATATTTTGGACAGGGTTGGGCAAATGCCACTCCCACCGTATATTAAAGCAAAGCTTGAAGACGGCGCGCGTTATCAAACCGTATATTGTAAGGAGCAGGGTAGTGCCGCAGCGCCTACTGCCGGCTTACACTTTACTACCGAGCTTATCCAAAGGCTAAAGGATAAGGGCGTTGAGTTTGCCGAAGTGCAGTTGAACGTTGGGTTGGGCACGTTTAGACCCGTCAAGGTTGATGACGTTGAAAACCACCAAATGCACTCGGAATTTTATAAAATCGACCGGGAAAACGCTGAAAAAATCAATAAAGCCAAGCGTGAAGGCAGGCGTGTTATCGCCGTTGGTACGACTTCGGTTAGGACTTTAGAAACCGTTGCCGACCAAAACGGCTTCGTTAAGGCTTGTCAGGGCGATACCCAAATCTTTATTTATCCACCCTATAAGTTTAAGTGCGTCGAAGGCTTGATAACCAACTTCCACTTACCTGAATCCACTCTGGTAATGCTTGTTGGTGCGTTAGTTGGTCACCAAAAGATTTTAAGTCTTTATAAGACTGCCGTTGAAGAACGATACAGATTTTTCTCGTTTGGCGACGCTATGCTGATTTTATAATTTGCACCCAAAAATTAGCGTTAATCGACCTATACGCCCACTTTTTTAATTATTCAGGGTGCAAAAACATAAAAATATTTAGCAAGAAATAACATTTTAAGTGATACTATATGAGTAATTTTTCATTTGAACTTATCAAACAAGACCCAACGACCGGTGCAAGGGCTGGTATATTACATACGCCCCACGGCGACATTGAAACGCCAATTTATATGCCCGTTGGTACGCAGGCAACCGTTAAAGGTATGCTCCCGCGTGATTTAAAGGAAGTAGGTGCGCAAATTATCTTGTCAAACACCTACCACCTTTTTATGCGTCCTGGCGACGAAATAGTTAAAAACGCAGGCGGTTTACATAAATTCATGAACTGGGACAGACCTATTTTAACCGATAGTGGTGGCTTCCAGGTATTTTCGCTTGCAAAATTGAACAATATCAAGGACGACGGCGTAACCTTCCAGTCAAACGTTGACGGAAGCAGACATTTTATCACGCCTGAACGAGCAATCGATATACAAAACAACCTTGGCGCAGATATCATAATGCAGTTTGACCAATGCAGTGAGTACGGCGCTGACCATAGAAAATCTCAACAGGCGATGAAGCGCACTCTCGATTGGCTTGACAGGTGCTACAACCACCACAAGGTTGACACGCAAGCCTTGTTCCCAATCGTTCAAGGTAACTTTTATTCGGATTTAAGGCTCACGAGCTTGAAAAACACCATACCTTACGCAAAGCACGGTATTGCAATCGGTGGCTTGTCGGTTGGCGAGCCAAAGCCACTTATGTATGAAATGCTCGACCTAATGTATCCGCATTACCCAACTAACGTTCCACGCTATTTAATGGGCGTTGGTAGCCCTGACTGTCTTATCGAAGGCGTTCTGCGTGGTATAGATATGTTCGACTGCGTTTTGGCAACCCGTATTGCAAGAAACGGCACTGCGCTTACGTCAAAGGGTAAGATTGTCGTTAGAAACGGCAAGTATAAAGACGATTACACCACGCTCGACGACGAATGCGATTGCTATTGCTGTCGTAACTACACCAAGGCTTATTTGCGCCACCTTATCAATACGGGCGAAATGCTTGGCGGTATGCTTCTTTCAATGCACAACACGGCTTTCCTTTTAAGGCTTATGCGTAATTTGAGAAAGGCAATAATCGGTGGTTATACGATGGATTTTGTCAAAGAGTTTTATGAAAAGTACGGGAAGATTTAATGAAACCCCGTTTTTAAACTGAAAAACGCTTGCCAAAATTGCGTTTTTTTAGTAATATTTATGCGAAAAATAATCAAGGAGATTAAAAATGTTATTTAATTTATTAACCGAAACAAGCTCAAATGGTGGCGGCAATGGTAACAACTGGGTAATTTACCTTATTTTAGCAGGCTTTTTAGCATTGATGATAGTTCCATCATTCATTCGCCAAAAAAAGGAAAAGAAGGCGCAAGAAGAAAAGCTTAACGCAATGACCGTTGGCGCAAAGGTAACCACTATTGGTCTTATCCACGGTGAAATCGTTGACGTTGGCGAAGTTTACGCAGTAATTAAAACCGGTACTGAAGAAAACCCAAGCTTTATTACTGTTGAAAAGCGCGCAATCTATCAAGTACACAAAGACGAAGAAGTAGCTGAAGACGCTCAAGAAGACTTACCTGAAGAAATTGAAGACGAAGAAGTTATTGAAGAACCAGCTGAAGCAGTTGAAACAGTTGAAGAACCAGCTGAAGCAGTTGAAGCAGTTGAAGAACCAGCTGAAGAAATCGCTGAATAATTCAAATCAAATTTAAATCACGCCTTGTTTTAGGGCGTGGTTTTTCATTTGTAAGGCTAATGAGCTTTTAACGTCGGGTTAAGTTATATAAAATTGCAAACATTTTACCAAAGATAATGGCATAAAATGGTGTAAGGCAGGTTGTTTTATTATTATGAAAATACACAAAAATTTTCTCACTTCAATTTTGATTTCGGTGGCGTTAACCGTGCTATTGGTGGGTATTTTAGCATTTTTGATTAAAATTTTTGCGCTGTCAAATTCAACGATTACCTTCATAAATCAAGTGATTAAGGTTATCGCTTGCGTATTAGGGCTTTCAATCTTTATAAAAAGTAAAGGCATTATTTGGGGTATGGCTTACGGCGCGATTTACTCATTGATTTGTGGGTTAATTTTTATGATTATCGGCAAGGACGCGCCAACCCTGTTAAGCTTTGTTTTGGACATTGTTTTTTGCGCAGTAATAGGTGGTATTTCAGGCATTATGGTTGCCAATTTAAAAGCCCCGCGATAAATTTAATAAAAACTAAAAGTTTTTTATTTATTTTTGGTGACTTTTGTGCATTTATTGGCGAAAATTTATTGACTTATTATTTTTAAGAATATATAATATAAGGGCATGTGCAAGGGTGTACTATGCCCTTTAGTCACTTGTAGGGGTGGACAACCCCTTATGGAAACAGGAAACTACTTACCCGAACATTAGGAGGCAATATGAGTAAGAAAAAATCTATAGTCGTTCTTATCCTAACGTTTGTACTAATCGCTGTATTGTCAGTAGCTTGCTTTGCAAGCTTTGCAATTCCAGGTAGTACCAAGGATTATAATTCGATTTTAAGCCTTATTCCAAGAGGCATCGACTTATCAGGCGGCTATTACGTCGTTTTAACACCAAAGGTTGAGTCTGGCGAAGCTAACGCAGATCAAATTGAAAGCGCAATGGAAATTTTACGTGCGCGTCTTGACGATAAGGGCTTTACCGAAGCAACAATTTCCGTTCAAAACCAAACGAGTATCAGGGTTGAAGTACCAGAAGTTGAAAACGCTGATGAAATTTTACAAATCATCGGTAACACGGGTACGTTATCATTCCAAGACTCATCAAAGCACGAATGGTTATCAGGCCAAGACGTTAAGTCAGCCGCAGCTGCTTACGACCAACAAAACGGCGGTTACGTTTGCGTTTTAAACTTTACTGACAGTGGTATCTCTAAATTCAGTGAAGCAACGGGCGCAATTAAAGATATGGAAGACCCAACGATGTACATCTATTTAGGTGATACACTCGTTTCACAACCAACCGTTTCAGTTCAGATTACCAATTCATCTGCACAAATCACCGGTTTTAGCGACTTTGAATCAGCTGACGCTGTTGCATCAGTTATCGATAACGGTATCTTACCTATCGAATACGACGTAAGCGAATCAAGGGCAATCACCGCACGTTTAGGTCAAAACGCTATTCAAAAGAGCTTATTGGCTGCAGGCATCGGTATCCTTTGCATTTTCATACTTATGATAGTTTTCTACCGTGGTATGGGTATTGCATCTTGCATTTCACTTATCCTTTATATTCTTGCATACATCGTTTTACTTGCAGTTATTCCAAACATTCAAATTACCTTACCAGGTATTGCAGGTATCTTACTTTCAATCGGTATGGCAGTTGACGGCAACGTTGTTATCTTTGAAAGAATCAAAGCAGCTTATAAGGAAGGCAAGCTTAACACGGCAGTTGAAACAGGCTTTAAGAGTGCTCTCGTTACCATCGTTGACTCAAACGTAACGACAATCTTATCAGCAATCGTTTTATGGATTTTATGCCCAGGCACAATCAAAGGCTTTGCAATCACCCTTTTAGTTGGTATTGCACTTTCATTGATCGCATCATTAGTATTCACGAGATGGATGCTTAAAGTTGTTAGCCCACTTCATAAAGACAAAGAAGTTTTCTTCAACTTAAAAAAGGGGGTAGCTTAATATGTTAAAACTTTCTGAAAACACGAAATTCGTTCAAAAGTTCAAATACGTTATCATACTTTCAGCACTTATCCTTGTTTTAGGTATCGTTTTCGGCGTTGTACGCGCTTGCAATAAGCAAAGCGTTTTAAACTTTGGTATCGACTTTACTGGCGGTGCTATCATTGAAGTTTCATCTGACGAAGCACTCGATACACAAAAGCTTAAAGACATCGTTGCAAGGGAAAAATTCCACATCACAGGCGACGTTCAACAATCCGTTATCGACGGTACTTACGTTTATGAAGTTCGTTTAGCGTATAGATACGACGGTAAAGAACCACAAGACGAAGTTGCATTTATCGAAAGCATTTATAAAGAAAATTACGACTATGACCTTTGTGCAGTCATCCAAAACGAATTAGGTTTGGAAGAAAATTCCGTAAAAGGTTACGAAGTTGGTAAGACGGCAAGCGATTCGTTAACTACAATGGCAATCATTGCAACTATCGTTGCGCTCGTAGTTATGCTTATCTACATCGTTATTCGTTTTACTTTCTCAAGCGCGCTCGCTGCAGTTTGCACACTCACACACGACGTTATCTTAATGTTCGCGTTAATGTCAATCTTTAACGTTGCAATCAACTCAACGTTCATTGCTGCAGTTATTACCATTATCGGTTACTCAATTAACGCTTCAATCGTAGTATTTGACCGTGTAAGGGCTGAAATCAAGCTTGGCACAGGCAAAACTGACGTTGAACTTGCTAACTCAAGTATCTATAAAGCATTACGCGTTAACATTTTAGCTACGCTTACAACTCTTATAATGGTTGTATTCTTGGTAATCTTCAGCGTTTCATCAATTACCGAATTTATTTTACCAATCATCTTCGGTTTAGTAGTTGGCGCTTACTCTGCATTATTCGTTGGCCCAACGCTTTGGGTACAATTTAGAAAAATTGGCGCTAAAATCAAAGCTAAAAAAGCTTACGACGGCGCACAAAAGCAAAACGCATAATAAATAATAATGTATCGGCGGACGGGGTTTGATATCCGTCCGCCTTTTCAATCAAAAGTTAATTTACCACCCAAAACGTGGAGAAGGACAGGGGAATATGAATTTCCGCATAAACAACGTAAACCAAGCTGAAATACTTGAGATAGCTAACAAGTTATCCCTGCAACCCGAAACGGTTGCTATTTTGTTCAGCCGTGGCATAACAACTGAAGAAGAAATAAGGTATTTTTTAAACCCCGGCCGTCACCACTTTAAAGACCCGTTTTTATTAGGTGGAGTAAAAGAAACGGTTGAAAGGCTTGAAATCGCCAAGGAAATGGAAGAAACCGTAGTTATTTACGGCGACTACGACGCCGACGGTATTTGCGCAACGGCTATTATGTACCTTGCGCTTACCGAGTACGGTATAAACGCAGTTCCGTTCGTTCCCGAAAGGGCAACGGGCTACGGGCTTTCAACTGAAAATATCGACTACCTTATGGAAACCTATCTGCCGTCCTTGCTTATTACGGTTGACTGTGGTATAAGCTGTAAGGCTGAAGTAGAATACCTTAAGGATTTAGCCGTTGACGTTATCGTTACCGACCACCACGAATTGCCACAGGAATTACCTAACTGCACGATAGTAAACTGCAAAATTCCGTCAGCCTACGGCTTTGACGGTTTGTGTGGTGCTGGCGTTGCTTTTAAGATTGCTTGCGCGTTGATTGGCACAAGGGCTTATAAATACCTTGACTACGCCGCGCTTGCAACCATTGCCGACAGTATGCCACTCACAAGCGAAAACCGTGACATCGTTTTTGAAGGCGTTAAAGCAATCAAAAACGGCGAAGCTTCCAAGGGTATAAAGGAGCTAATTGCAATCTCAAACGTGCGTGAAGTAAACTCCACGGCGTTAGCCTTTACCATTGCGCCACGCATTAACGCGGCAGGCAGAATGGGGGATGCAAACGCAGCGCTTAAACTACTAATTTCCGACGATAACGCGCTTATAGAGCAACTTTCTGTAAAATTGAACACCTATAACGTGCGTCGTCAGGCTGATTCCGAATCGCTTTACCAAGGCGCTAGACAAAAGCTTATTTCAACGGCTTTTGACAAGAAAATTATTATCCTTGAGGACGACGAGTGGAATAGTGGTTTAGTTGGTATTATTGCTTCAAGGCTGGTTGAAGAATTTGCGCGTCCGGTTATTTTATTCGTTAATAACAACGGCAATCTTCACGGCTCGGCAAGGTCGATTGAATCAATCAATATTTTTGAAGCGATAACTGCTTGTAGCGAGCATTTAACCGAATTCGGTGGACACGCGCAGGCTGCCGGTATTTCAATCAGTTACGAAAACTATCCAAAATTTAAAAAGCAACTTGAAGACTATATTGACGCAAACTATGATTTTTCTTGCTTCAAGCCTTCAAAAACTGCTGATATTTTAATTGATAAGCCCTTTACCATTATGCTCGCTAAAGAGCTTAACCGTTTAGAGCCTTTCGGTACGGCAAACAAAAAGCCACTTTTCGCCGTACAGGTTACCGACGCGTTGGTACAGCCAATTAAAATGGGCTCGCCACACTTGTCAATCCATACCGAGCTTATAGATATGCTTTATTTCAACGCTTTATCAAGCGAAAATATGCTATCGCTTCCGTTTGAAAAGCAAATTATCTTTGAGCCTAATATTTCCGTGTTTAATAGGGAAGAATCCTTAAAGGGCTACGTTAAAGGGGTTGAATACTTGATTGACGATTCAATCCGTACCAAGCTTTGCGCGTTTAGGGAAAGCTTGGTTACTGCACTTAACGATAACGACGACTATCTTTACGTGTCTGAAGAAATGACCGAAAAGTTAGTTGAAAATGCTAAAACCGAGCGTTTTGGCACGGTTTTTGCCGTATATAATTTGGATACCTTAAAAAGCTTTGAAGGTCTTTCTGGCCTTGACGTGTGCTTATACACGCCGTCTTCAAAAAACCTTATTAACAGCGTAATTATAGGTTTTAACGGAAACGTACCTACGGGGTATAAGAAGGTAGTTTATCTTGACAGACCGCTTGGCAAGGTCAATTTTGTAGAACAAATACCCGAAACCTTTATAAATCGCGCGCGCAATGCTTATAGGTATGCCGACCTTGACGTAAGCAAGGAAACCTTTGCTGAAATCTTCCGTAGGCTTTCAATCTATAGTGGCGCAATGGCGCGCAGTAGCGTTGATTTTGCGTTAAATTACGATATCGGCTACAAAAAGATGCAAACGGTTTTTGCTTTGGAAGTCTTTTTAGAGCTTGGTTTTATTACCTTTACGCGCAACAGCTTAAGATTTAATAATAAAGTTAAAAGCAAGCTTTCAACTTCACGCATTTATTGTGAGATAGAAAAGCTTAAAAACTAATATGAAGATTTTAGATAACATCAAAAAAATATATCCCACCGAAGAAGCCGAGCTTATCGTTAGGGCGCATAACTACGCCAAAGAAGCCCATAAGGGGCAAAAGCGCGCTTCGGGTGAAGAATATTTTATACACCCTTGCGCAGTTTCGCAAATTCTTGTCGATTTAGGTATGGATTGCGAAACCATTTGCGCTGCTTTTTTGCACGATACCATTGAAGATACTTCGGTTACGGAAGACGATATCCTTAAAGAGTTTGGGGCTGGTGTTTTGCGCCTTGTAAACGGCGTAACCAAGCTTGACAAAATCCAGTTTAAATCCAAAAAGGAAGAACAGGCCGAAAACTTTAAAAAGATTTTCGTGTCAATGGCAAACGATATCAGGGTAATTATTATTAAGCTTGCAGACAGGCTTCATAATATGCGCTCGCTGTCCTTTTTATCGCACGAACGCCAGCAGGCAATCGCTAACGAAACTTTAGATATTTACGCACCGCTTGCAGGTAGGCTTGGTATTTCAAACATTAAGTGCGAGCTTGAAGATTTGTCGCTTAAATATCTTGATAGCGACGCTTACGACTATCTTGCCAACAACATAAGCAACCGTTTGGAAGAAAAACAGGCTTCCTTAAACACAACGATAGTCGAACTTAAAGAGCTTTTAAAGACTTCTAACATCAACGGCGAAGTTTTCGGCAGGCGTAAGCATTTTTATTCCATCTATAAAAAGATGAAAAACCAAAACAAGCCAATCGACCAGATTTACGATATTTGGGCAGTGCGCGTTATCGTTAATACCATTGACGAGTGTTACGAAGTTTTTGGTAAAATCCACAAAAAATGGGCGCCTATTCCGGGCAGAATTAAAGATTATATCGCTATACCAAAGCTTAATTTGTACCAAAGCTTGCACACGACGGTAGTTACAAGCTTCGGCCAAATCTTTGAAATTCAAATTAGAACTTTTGAAATGCATCGCACGGCTGAATTCGGTATCGCGGCGCATTGGAAGTACAAGGAAAACAAAGGGGATATTGACTCCTTTGACAAAAAGCTTTCCTGGATACGTGAAGTTATGGAATGGCAACCGGGCGTTAAGTCAACCGAGTTTGTTGAAACGCTTAAAGGTGATATTTATAACCAGGAAGTTTTGGTTTTTACACCAAAAGGGGAAGTTGTAAGCTTATCAAGTGGCGCAACGCCAATCGACTATGCATATAGAATTCACAGCGAAGTCGGTAACCGTTGTATTGGCGCAAAGGTTAACGGCAAAATCGTGCCGTTAAACGCAAGCCTTGTAACCGGCGACGTTGTTGAAATTATTACCAACAAAAACGCAAAAGGTCCGTCTTGGGACTGGCTTAAGATTGCCCAAACACCTTCGGCGCGCGCTAAAATCAAGCAATTTTTTAAGCGCACTATGGCTGACGAGCATATTCGTATTGGTAAGAGTATGCTTGAAACCCACGCTAAAAACAAGGGTTATAGCTTTTCAGCCCTGTTTACAAACGCAACCTTTGAAAAGGTTTCTGAAAAATTCAACTTTAACACGCCTGACGAAATGTACGCAGCCGTAGGCTGTGGCGCAGTTTCACCACAACAGGTTGTTTATAAGTTTATTGATATCGAGAAAAAGGTTAAGCCTGCTGAAGAATTTATTGCTTCAAAAGACGCGTTTCTCGGCAAGAAAACCACTGGTGGTGACGTTAGTATTAAGGGCGTTGACGGCTTGCTCGTCAGATTTGCAGGGTGTTGTAGCCCCGTGCCGGGCGACCCGATTATAGGTTTCGTTTCCCGCGGGCGTGGCGTAACCGTGCATCGCGCTGACTGTCCTAATATGCAAAAGGAAGACAAGGATAGAATTTTGCCTGCTGTTTGGACTGGTAAGTCAGCCGATAACTACGTTGTAAGCATTAAGGTAACTGCAACGGAAAAAGCACCGCTTATGGCGATAGTATCGTCAAGCTGTCAAAGCTTGGGGTTATTCGTATTATCCTTTAACGGCAGAATTGATATGAAGAATCATTACTCACACGCCGATATGACGGTGCGCCTTAATAAAAAGGACGATTTAGATAAGCTTACCAAAAAGCTTTTTGATAACCCTGAAATTTTAGACGTTTATAGGAACATTGGTTAATATGAAGTTATATAAATACCCGTTTATGCCTATGGATTGCAATTGCTATATCTTGGCAGACGATGACAAAAATTGCGTGATAATCGACCTCGGCGGGGACTTTTCGCAAATTGAAGGCATAATAAAGGCCAATGAATTAAAGGTTTTAGGCGTACTGTTTACACACGGGCATTTTGACCACGTGCTTGGCGCAAGTAGTGCGCTTGAACGCGGTATCCCGTTATACGTTTCTTTTAAAGACGGTAAAATGCTTGAATCAAGCGAAGGCTGTCTGGCAAGCTACGTCGGCTTAAATTACACGCCAGTTAAAGAGTATAACGTTGTAAAAGAAGGCACTTTTAGTATCGGTAATTTTACCGTAAAAGCCCTTAAAACGCCGGGGCATACGGCAGGCTCGTTAACCTATATTATTGGCGATAATATGTTCACAGGCGACGTTTTATTTAAAGACGGAATTGGTAGGACTGACTTACCAACAGGCGATTTAGAAGAACTAAAAACATCAATTAATCGACTTATAGGCCAAGATTTTAACTATAACGTGCATCCTGGTCACGGTGAAAGCACCACTTTAGAAGATGAAAAGTTAACCAATTCTTACGTAAGGATTTTTTGTAAATGATAAACACTAATCTTACAACTTATACAAGTGATTTTTTAGAAGTGTTAAACGGCTTTACTGAAGTAGAGCCGTCTTTAGTTACGCTTAATTTTACGCTTGATAAGATTGCCAAGGTTCAAGTTGAAATTTGTGATAAAAATTATACCTTTGAATATCCTTACGCACCTAAAAATCAAATTGAAGAAAAGCGCCTGACTAAAAGGTTTGCAAAATTAAGCCTATACAAGGCGCTCGCTGATTTTACCAAGGTTGATTTGCCTTGGGGTGCGTTGACAGGCGTAAGACCAACCAAGCTTGCTTATCAAAACGTTGAAAATTGGCAAAGCTTTTTTAAAGACACGATGTGCGTAAGCGATGAAAAGGTTGCGCTAATTGGCGACGTTTTAAAATCGCAAGACGGCATTTACAGTTTAGAGAGTACTAACGCAGGGCTTTTCGTGTCCGTTCCGTTCTGCCCAACTAGGTGCGCTTATTGTTCGTTTATCTCAAACGAAATTTGTAAAGAAAAGCGCATTAACGAGTATATAGACCGACTTATTGAAGAAATTCACGCTTCAAAACCACTTATCAAAAACTTGAGAAGCATCTATATTGGCGGTGGTACACCCGTATCTCTTACCGACGAGCATTTCACCAAATTGTTAGAAGCAATCGGCAAGCACGACGTTGAGTACACCGTTGAAGCAGGCAGGCCCGATTGCATTACTCGTGAAAAGCTTGAAATTATGAAAGCTTACGGCGTGACAAGGGTTTGCGTTAACCCACAAACCTTCCAGGACAAAACGCTTGAGCTTATCGGAAGACGCCATACTGCAAAAGACGTTATCGAAAAATACCATTTGGTAAAGGAATACGGCTTTGACGTTAATATGGACCTTATCGCAGGGCTAACGGGCGAAAGCTTTGAAGACTTTGTTGACACCTTGCAAACGGCAATTAGTTTAAACCCTGAAAATATAACCGTACATACCTTGTGCTTGAAAAAGGGTTCTAAACTAAAGGAAAGCACAAAGTGCTTAAGTGACGGTGAAGTTTCCAAAATGGTTGAATACGCCCGAAAAACCCTTGACGAAAACGGTTACAAGCCCTATTATTTGTACCGTCAAAAATATATGGCTGGCAACCTTGAAAACGTTGGTTACGCCAAAGCGGGCAAGCAATGTGTTTACAACGTTGATATTATGGAAGAAACGACCAGTATTTTGGCTTGTGGGGCTAACGCTATTTCCAAAAAGGTGGGTAAAAACGGTGGCGCTATCACGCGGATTGCAGCGCCAAAGGACATTGCAAGCTATATAAACCGTCAACCTGAAATAATTATCGAAAAAAATTCGTTATTTGAATAAAATCGGGTTAAAAAAAGTTTACAAATAAGAAATTATTTGTTAATATATTAAGGCTACTGCGACTTGGTTGTGCGGTTTCTTCTGCCGGCGACTGGGTTGTAAGCGAATATA
>JAZTYT010000147.1:0-2537 GCA_045637045.1 Christensenellaceae bacterium
GGGTTGTTAAGCTTATTTTGAGCCCTTGCTATTTCATCATCGTTCTTCTTAAGTTCTTGTTGTAATCTTTCAATTTCCTTATTGATATCAACAAGCTCGCCTAACGGGATATAAAGCTCGAAGCCGTCGATAACCTGCGTAACAACCTTTTCTTTAAGTTCTTGCTTATCGCTAATTAAAGTAATATTTTCAACACCGGCAAGCTTCTTGATAAGGTCTTGACAATCGTTAACAAGCTTTTGGTTTTCAGTAATGATAAATAAATCAACCTTTTTAGATGGTGATGCGCCCGTTTGAGCCTTAATTTGCCTGATTGATTTAATAATTTCCATAACTGAACTCATCTTTTCCATATCCTTTTTGTAGGTACGGTGTGAGTTGTATTTTGGATATTCTGAAACCATAATACTGCCTTCAGCAGTTGGAATATATGAATAGATTTCTTCGGTAACGAAAGGAATAAACGGATGTAAAAGCTTTAAGGTTTGCTTTAAGACGTGAATTAAAACTGAAACCGTGTATTGTTTCTTTCTTTCATCACTGCCGTAAAGCGCAGACTTACAAAGCTCGATATACCAGTCGCATAAATCGTACCAAACGAAATCGTGTAAGGTTGTCAATGCAACGCCAAGCTCAAAATGTTCAACGTTTTGGGTTACGTTCTTAACGCAAGCGTTAAGCTTGGATAATACCCATTTATCCTTAAGCTCAAGCTTAACGTCTTCTATAGGTAAAACGTTAATGCCTTCAGTATTCATCAAAACGAAACGTGAAGCGTTCCATACCTTGTTAATAAAGTTACGTGAACTTTCGCATTTTTCTTTAGAGAAACGAATGTCGCTACCTGCCGCAATACCAGTCATTAAGGTAAAACGAAGCGTGTCAGTACCGAACTCGTCGATAATTTGTAAAGGGTCAACGCCGTTACCTAAAGACTTACTCATCTTTCTGCCGTGCTCATCACGAACAAGGCCGTGGATAACTACGTCTTTAAACGGAATATCGCCCATATGCTGAAGACCACTGAAAATCATTCTTGCAACACAGAAGAAAATAATATCGTAACCCGTAACTAAAACGCTTGTTGGGTAGAAATATTTTAAATCTTCGTTCTTTTCAGGGAAACCAAGGGTTGAGAACGGCCATAACGCTGAACTAAACCAAGTATCTAAAACGTCTTCGTCTTGTTTTAACTTTTGGCTATTGCACTTGGTGCAATGGGTTGGCGTGTCGATAGAAACTATCATTTCGCCACAGTCTTGGCAATAATATACAGGGATTCTGTGCCCCCACCAAAGCTGACGTGAAATACACCAGTCTTTGATGTTTTCTAACCAGTGGTAATAAATTTTAGCAAAGCGTTCAGGCGTAAAACGAATTGAGCCGTTTCTAACTGCTTCAATAGCAGGCTTTGCTAAATCTTCCATCTTAACGAACCATTGCTTTGAAACGATAGGTTCAACTGCGCTGTCACAACGATAGCAATGACCAACGTTGTGCGCGTGTGGTTCAATCTTATTTAAAGCACCACAAGCCTTCAAGTCTTCAACGATTTGTTTTCTGCATTCAAATCTGTCAAGACCACAATATTTACCTGCAAGCTCGTTCATAGTGCCGTCATCGTTCATAACTCTGATAACTTCAAGGTTATGGCGTAAACCAACTTCAAAGTCGTTAGGGTCGTGCGCAGGGGTAATCTTAACAGCACCAGTACCGAATTCAAGTTCAACGTAATCGTCGGCAACGATTGGAATTTCACGGTTAACGATTGGTAAAACAATAGTTTTGCCAATAATGTCTTTATAACGTGTGTCGTTAGGGTTAACTGCAACTGCAGTATCACCAAGCATTGTTTCAGGGCGAGTTGTTGCAACGGTTAATACGCCCGTGCCGTCTTTAAGTGGGTAATCAATATGCCAAAGGAAAGAAGCTTCTTCAGCGTATTCAACTTCAGCATCGGAAATCGCCGTCTTACAAGATGGACACCAGTTAATGATTTTCGCGCCACGATAAATTAAACCCTTGTTGTATAAGTTAACAAAAGTTTCCTTAACTGCCCTTGAGCAACGCTCATCCATTGTAAATGCTAAACGCGACCAGTCACAAGAAGAACCTAATCTCTTTAACTGTTCAACGATTCTACCGCCGTATTTATCCTTCCAAGCCCAAGCGCGCTTTAAAAAGCCTTCTCTGCCGACGTCTTCCTTTGAAAGACCTTCTTCCTTGCGCATAAGTTCAACGATTTTAACTTCAGTCGCGATTGAAGCGTGGTCAGTACCCGGAAGCCACAACGTTTCATAGCCTTGCATACGCTTAAAGCGTGTAAGCGTATCTTGAAGCGTTTCATCAAGCGCGTGGCCGATGTGAAGCTGGCCTGTAATGTTTGGTGGTGGCATTACGATTGTAAACGGCTTTTTATCAGGGTTTACGTTAGCTTTGAAAAGGTTTTTTGCTTCCCAATCCTTGTATATTCTACTTTCAAACTGGGATGGGTCATAAGTCTTTTGCATATCCATAAAATTCACGTCCTTAAAACG
>JAZTYT010000148.1:0-5811 GCA_045637045.1 Christensenellaceae bacterium
AAAATATTTTTTATTTAAGATAGGGTGTTTTATGAAAAATCTTTTGCGCTAAATACGATACAGAAATCTTCACGGATTATTTTCTGTATCGTTTTTTTATACTTTTTTAGTGTGCAAAAGGTAATTTCCGACTAAAAATACACAAGATATAGTAAGGGTGGTTACAGCGCTAACCAAACTTAACACGGGCGTTTGGCAACGCTTGGCGTGTTAAAAAACAGCCAGCATAACAGGGACACGATGTACGATTTACAAAAAGCAACCTTTTTAAAAAGATTTTCAGCATACTTATTTGACTTTATACTGACCTTGGTAATTGCAACTGGTTTTTTTTGGTTAGCTTCCGTGATATTTAATTACGATGCTAAGATAGAGGCATATCAAGCAAATTACACCCGCTATGAGCAAACTTACGGAATAAGCTTTGAAGAATTATCAAAAATGACGCCTGAGCAAATGGAAGCTTTACCCGAGGATAGAAAGGCCGTAATAAAAGCGGCAGAAGAAGCTTGGGTTAGTGATCCGGTTGTAAGAAAAACGTTGGACGTAATTTTAAACTTTACTTTGCTTTCCGTTACCTTTTCTCTGCTACTAGCAATAGGTATTTGGGAATTTGTTCTTCCGTTAATCTTTAAAAACGGCCAAACGCTTGGCAAAAAGATATTCGGCATATGCTTAATGCGTACCGACGGTATAAAAGTAAACCAAATGATGCTTTTCGTTCGCGCTATGCTCGGCAAATTCGCAATCGAAACGATGGTTCCACTTTACATCGTAATGATGATGTTACTTGGCAATATCGGTTTTATCGGCCCATTAATTTTATTTGCGCTACTCGTTTTGCAGGTTACGATGTACTTTTACACTAAAACCCGCTCCCCGATACACGATTTATTGGCGCAAACGGTTGCAGTCGACTATGCAAGCCAAATGATTTTCGACACGGTGGAAGAGCTTTTGGAATACAAAAAGAAGACGGCCCAAGATTACGTTAACGCGGCGGCTGGTTATAAGGAAAATAACTTCACCGATGAAGACCGTGAAAAGCTAACCCAAAAAGCTAAATATTTTGAAGACTAACGTCAGCGTACAAACGCTGTTTGGTTATAACACAGGTAATTAGGCGAAACGCCTTAAAATAAACGAGACAATTAATAATCAGAAGGAAAAGATTATATGAAAGTTGAATTGAAAAATGTAACAAAAATCTTCCCCAGCCGTAACAAAAAGGTTGGTGGCGAAGTCGTTGCTGTTAACGACTTCACCTTTGAGATCCCCGATGGCAAGCTCATCGGTCTTTTAGGGCCATCCGGTTGCGGTAAATCAACGACGCTTTACATGATTTGTGGTTTGCAAAAATGCACGAGCGGTCAAATTTTCTTTGGCGATAACGACGTTACTGAACTCTCACCTGAAAACAGGGGGGTTGGTTTAGTATTCCAAAACTACGCTCTTTATCCCCATATGACGGTAAAGCAAAACATTTTATTCCCATTACAAAATTTAAAAGGCGAGGACAAACTCACCAAGGCAGAAATGATTGAAAGAGCTTACACGGTTGCAAAGCTTGTACAAATTGACGAGCTTATGGAAAGAAAACCGAGTGAACTTTCAGGTGGTCAACAACAACGTGTTGCCATTGCCCGTGCTTTGGTAAAGATGCCTCGCGTTTTACTTTTAGACGAACCTTTATCAAACCTTGACGCAAGATTAAGGCTTCAAACGAGAGAAGAAATTCGTCGTATTCAACGTGAAACAGGCATTACCACCGTGTTCGTAACGCACGACCAAGAAGAAGCAATGTCAATTTCAGATATGATCGTTGTTATGAAGCTTGGTGTTATCCAACAAATCGGTAAGCCACAAGACGTTTACGACGATCCAGCAAACTTATTCGTTGCAAAATTCTTGGGTACGCCACCAATCAACGTATTCGCAGGCCAAGTTAAAGACGAAAAGCTTTATATCGACGGTGCTGAAGTTTTATCAGCAAAAGGCATCAGTGATAGAGAAGTTTACGTTGGCGTAAGACCAGAAGGCTTTGCATTATGCGACGACGGCGCGCTTTGCTGTAAGCTTAACAACGTTGAAGTTATGGGTAGAGACGTAAGCATCGTTTCCACAAACGAAGCTTCATTAAACCCAGTTATCCGTTCAATTATTTATTCTGACACACGTATTGACTTGTCAGGTCAAACGGAAGTTAGATACAACTTAAAGCCAATCAAGACCTTTATCTTTGATAAAGAAACCGAAGAAAGACTTTACGTTGAAGAAAACTAACTGCGTTTATCGTGTCACAAATAATTGAAGGAGGGCTATTTCGAAATGAAAAACGTAAATAATGTAGCAACGAATAAGCCCGTCAAGCATACCATCACATTTGATTCAAAGGGTGGAAGCAAGGTATCAAAAATCCACGTTTACGCAGGCTCAAGCGTAAGCGAGCTTAAAGCCCCAAAGAGAAAAGGTTATGCATTTGACGGTTGGTTTGAAGACGTTGCACGTACAAGACCGTTTACTGGCAAGCATATTGAAAAGGATATGACCGTTTATGCAAAATGGCATATTGGCTTACCAAAATCAAAGGTTTCTAAATATTATAAAACTATAAGGAAGAAACTTGCAGAAAGATGCGCGCTTAACGACGGCTATAAATTAGCATCAGGCACAAGCAAAACGTTTATTATCGTAAAGAGAGACGACAGTTCTTTAACCTTATACTTACCAATCGCAAAGGAAGAATTAAGGCGTGAAGGTTACGAAGTAAAGGCTTCGCCTGAAAAATCAGAATACGCACAAACGCCAACGATGTTCGTTGTTAAATCAACACACGACTTCCAGCTTGCGTTAAAGCTTGTTAAAAGAGTTATCTCAACCGACATGCTCCAAGACGTTAGCCGTAAGGACAAGCCTTTAAGAAAAGAAGGTGGATGTGCGTTAACAATCCACGCAGACAAGCCTACAAGGGGCTTAAAGAGATATCACCCAACGAAACTTGTAAATAGCAAATTTGAAAAGGTTAAGCCTTGGTTATATCTTTCACCGGCACTCGTGTTATTGGCAATATTCACCGTTTGGCCAATCATTAACACCATAAGGATTGCTTTTTTAGAAGGCTATTCAATGATGGGTGCGTTAAACGGCCAGGTTTATCAGTTTGGCATTGATAACTTTAGGAAGGTTATTAACTATCGTGGTTTTATCAACTGTCTTAAAAACACCTTGCTTTTGTGTGTTGTAACAGTTCCAATCTCAACCATATTAGCGCTTTTAATTTCAGTTACGCTTAACTCAATCAAGCCGTTAAGAAGACTTTTCCAAACAATCTTCTTCTTACCTTACGTAACCAACTCAATTGCTATCGGTATGGTATTCTCGGCAATGTTCAACATCGTTGGTAACATTTCAGCTAATAACGGCGTTATCGTAACAGCAGGTATTATCAATAACATTTTAGGCTGGTTTGGCATTGACCCAATCAACTGGATAAACGTTGGTTCAACGTGGGGGCGCAACTTTGCCGTAATGGTCGTTTATATCGTTTGGAACGCTTTACCATTTAAGATTTTAATCATTTTAGGTGGCTTACAAGGTATCAACAAGCAATATTACGACGCAGCAAAGGTTGACGGCACTTCACGTTCAAGAGTTTTATGGCGCATTACAGTTCCATTACTTTCACCAATTTTAGCTTACGTACTTATCACAAGCTTCATCGGTGGGTTTAAGGAATACTCAAGCATCGTTGGTATCTTCGGTGAAACTATGGGCCCTCCGGGCAAAAACTACCAGATGCAAACTATGGTTGGTTACATTTATCAAGCGCTTTCAGGTGTTCACCAAGGTCGTGCAAGCGCCGCAGCAATTATCTTGTTTGGCATAATTTTGGTTGTAACCTTAATCAACCTTTACGTCAGCAAGAAGAAAACACACTATTAAAGGGGGTCTTAAGATATGTCTGAACAAATTGTAACGATGAAAGAAAGAGATATTAACAAGACCGCTGAACGCCAAAAAGTATCAACCGTGCTTTCAACAATTCTTAAATATGCGTTCTTAAGCCTTGTTGCGCTTGTAGTATTATTCCCGTTTTACTGGATGCTTATCTCATCAGTAAAGTCCTTAGAAGAATACAGACGTAACATCCCAACGTTCTGGCCGGAAGTTTTCCAATGGAAGAACTACACCTACGCTTTTAAAGAAGCAAGTTTAGGCAGGCTCTTCCTTAACACGCTTTACGTTGGCGTCGTTTCAACGCTACTTTCACTTGTAATCACTATCATAACTGCGTTCGTATTTGCTCGCTTGGAATTCAAAGGCAAAAACGTATTGTTTGCAGGCTTGCTTGCAACTATGATGATTCCTGGCGAATTGTTCACAATCACTAACTACGAAACGGTTTACAAATTTGGTTGGTTAAGCACCTACACAGTACTTATCGTACCATTTTTAGTTAGCGTATTCTACGTTTACCTGCTCCGCCAAAACTTTTTACAAATACCAAACGAATTGTATTATGCGGCAAAGGTTGACGGCACAAGCGACTTAAAGTATTTAATCAGGGTAATGATTCCTTTAGCTCTCCCAACAATCATCTCTATAACAATATTAAAGATGATGGGTTCATGGAACTCTTATATGTGGCCAAGACTCGTTGCAAACGACGAAGCCCACACCTTGATTACCAACGGTTTAAGAAGCTTCTCATTCGCAGCAGAAGAAGACCCAAGTTCTGTTAACTACCCAGTACAAATGGCTGCCGTTGCAACCGTTTCAGCGCCACTCTTCCTTGTATTTATCTTCTTCAGAAAATACATTATGAAAGGCGTTTCAAGAAGCGGTATCAAAGGCTAATATTTATCAAACGTTACGTTTTTGGTGGGCATTAAGCCTTAAACGTTAAACTTTCAATAATAGGTGTAAAGCTCATCAAAAACACAAACTAAACAAAATTTTGAAAACTTTTTAAGTTAAAATAAAAAAAAGTAAGGAGTAAAAAAATGAAAAAACTTATCGCACTTATCATGATGGTTGTTCTTTGCGTTGGTTTCACAGCTTGTGGCGTTAAACCTAATCAAGGCAACAGCGGAAACGATGCAACAGCTAACTTCGACGTACCAGCAGAAGGTTACGACGGTAGCGCAGTTACCTTATCTTTCTACCACACAATGGGCGAAAACTTAAGAACAGTTTTAGACGCTTATATCGTTGAGTTCAACAAGTTATATCCAAATATCACTATTGAACACAAGCAAGTTGGTGGTTATGACGACGTTAGAAGCCAAGTTTCAACAGAGCTTCAAGTTGGTAACGGTCCAAACATCGCATACTGCTATCCTGACCACGTTGCACTTTACAACGTATCTGGTGCAGTTGCTCACCTTGACAACCTTATCGAAAGCGATATCGAAGTTACCCGTGCTGACGGCACAACCGAAACTATCGGTTTAACACAAGCACAAAAAGACGACTTTATCCCAGGTTACTACAACGAAGGTAAACAATTTGGCGATGGCTTAATGTATATGATGCCATTCTCAAAATCAACAGAAGTTTTATACTACAACAAAACTTTCTTTGCAGAACACGGTTTAACCCCACCAACAACTTGGGCAGAAATGAAGACTCTTTGTGAACGCATTTTAGAAATCGACCCAACTTGCGTTCCATTAGGTTACGACTCAGAATCTAACTGGTTCATCACAATGTGTGAACAATATGGTTCTCCATATACATCAGCAACAGGCGATCACTTCTTATTTGATAACGAAGTTAATAGAGGTTTCGTAAAGAAAATGAGACAATGGT
>JAZTYT010000149.1:0-4725 GCA_045637045.1 Christensenellaceae bacterium
AAATCAGTTACGGTTGAATAATAAAAAAGTCCACCGAATATGTCGTTAATCGACTTATAGGCGGACTTTATTTATTTTTTTAATCATTATTTATCTAAATTTGAAAAAATTCCCATACGGCTTTTTCTTAAAAACCAACCGATTATGCGCGGTGCGTTTTTAGGGAATAAAAAGTATAAAAGTTTCATAAGGTGCGCGTCAAAACCAATTATCCTTTTGGCGCGTTTTTTGTTTATGGCTTTAACTATTTTTTTAGCGCATTTAACTGGGTCTTGCGCAACCTTATCTATAAGGCCTTTTTCTTTTTTATCCATTTCGATTGACCTAAAGATATCAGTCTTGCAAAAACCGGGCATAATTAAACCAACGTAATAATTGCTTTCGGCGCGCAAGGCTTCCGTGTAAGCTTTAAGCGCTCCTTTTGACGCTGAATACATTGCTTGACCGATAACAGGGCATAGCGCTGAAGAACTTGAAATGTTAACTATCCCTTTGTCAGCCGACAGGTGTGGCAGTATGTATTTTACAGAGTACACAACCGCAGTAAAATCAGTATTTAAAACCTTAATTGATGAGCCTATAGGTCGATTATCGGCCTTTTCAAAGGAAGGCATAAGGCCTGCGTTATTGATTAAAACGTCAAAAGTGATTGGTAAGTCTAAAATGTGTTTTTCAAACTCCTGCCACCCTTCCTCGGTTGATACGTCAAAGGTAAATGGCATAAGCTTATCACCAAGCTCGCCAAGCTCTTCTTTTAGTGCTAAAAGCTTTTCAATTTTAGTGCCAGTACCTAAAACAGTACACCCCAATTTTTTAATTAGCCTTGTTGCAACGTGCTTGCCAAGGCCCGACGATGCGCCCGTTATTATTACGTTTTTCCCACGCAAATAGTTCATTTTTGACTCCAAAACATTTAATTTTATTTTAATTAAATAAATTTACTATAAATATATTAGCATATCTTACTTGATTTAACAAGGAAATTGTGTTAAAATAATTAAAATAAGAGATTATAAGGGTAAGTCTTGTCACTTTCACAAAAGGCTTGTGGCGTGTGACCGGCTGCCGTTAAGGAGCTATATGGAAAAAGAAACCAACGTAAAAACCTATCCTATGTTAGTCGTACGCGGTAAGGTTTTATTCCCCAATATTTACACTAATTTGGACGTTGCACGCCCCAAATCAGTTCAAGCCGTGTTGACGGCAATGGGCGAAGGCTCTAAATTATTCGTTGCAAAGCAAAAAAATTCCTTTGAAGAAGATCCACAACCTGCCGATATCCATCGCGTAGGCGTTATTTGCCGTATAAAAAAGGTGGTTAAGCTTGGCGAAAACAACTTGCGCGTTTACCTTGAAGCTGATGAGCGTGGCGTTATTCAGTACATTGAATCGGCTGAAGGCTATTTTAAGGTGGCAATCGAAACTGCCCCCGATGAAGAAGCCGACAAAACCGAGTGCGAAGCCTATATGTCGGTTGCTAAAAATCGTCTTGGCGAATTTATGCCACAAAACAAAAAAATGTCGCCCGAGCTTAAAGATTCCTTGCTCGGTATTGAAGACTACGAAGAATTCGTTAACGTTGCCGCTTTTAATTTAAGCTTTAACGAAAGCGAGAAGCAAAAGATATTGGAAGAACGCAACGTCGTACGTCGTTTAGAGCTTTTAGCTATTAATCTTAACAACCTGATAAATCGCCAAGGCATTGAAAAAACCATTGCCGAAAGGGTTCAAAAGAACATTGAAAAGAGCCAAAAGGAATTTTATCTTCGTGAACAGCTAAAAGCAATCCACACCGAGCTTGGCGACGATGAAAACGAAATCCAAACCTTGCGCGAAAAGATTTTGGAGATAAAAATGCCTGAAGAAGACCGTAAAAAGGTCTTAAAAGAGCTTGACAGAATGTCGCGTATGAATTCTTCTTCGCCTGATTACACCGTTTTAAGGACTTACGTCGATTGGATTTTAGACCTTCCTTACGGCAAAGCGACGGCAGACCGTGAAGATTTATCCGAAGCCATCAAGGTTTTAGACAGCGACCATTTCGGGCTTGAAAAGGTTAAGGAAAGAATTATCGAATACATTGCAGTACTAAAGCTTACCAAAAAGCTTAACGGCTCTATAATTTGTCTTGTTGGGCCACCGGGTGTCGGTAAAACGTCGGTTGCAACGTCAATCGCGCACGCGCTATCAAGAAAATTCGTACGAATGAGTCTTGGTGGCGTAAAGGACGAAGCCGAAATCCGTGGTCATCGTAAAACCTATATCGGCGCAATGCCTGGCCGTATTATTTACGCGCTTAAAAATGCAGGCGTGTCAAACCCGGTATTTTTGCTTGACGAAATTGACAAGCTGTCGTCAGATATGCGTGGCGACCCTGCAAGCGCGCTTTTAGAAGTTTTAGACCCTGAACAAAACAAGACCTTCCGTGATAGATATATTGAAATTCCGTTTGATCTATCCGAAGTCTTATTTATAACCACGGCAAACTCGCTTGAAACAATCCCAGCGCCACTTTTAGACCGTATGGAAGTCATCGCGCTCGACGGTTACACGCGTGAAGAAAAAGCCGAGATTGCAAAGCGTTATCTTATCCCTAAAAAGCGTAGCGCAAACGGGCTTACCGAAAAGAACGTAACCATAACCGACGATGCCGTAAACGCAATCGTCAAAGGCTACACTTTAGAAGCGGGCGTAAGGGAATTAGAACGTAAAATCGACGCTATAATGCGTAAAATTGCAACGCGCCTTGCTGAAAAGGGCAAGATTAAAAAACAAACGGTTACCCCTGAAAACCTTGCAGAATATTTGGGCTCGCCAAGATATTTGGACAACGATAAGCTTGATGAAGACGAAGTTGGCGCTGCAACGGGTTTAGCGTGGACTATGTTTGGTGGTACTACGCTTACGATAGAAGTTTCAACCGTGCCTGGCAAGGGCGAAATTTTGTTGACTGGTAAGCTTGGCGACGTTATGAAGGAAAGTGCGCGCGCAGCTTTAAGCTATATTCGTGCAAACGCTGATAAGTACGGCATCGACCAGGAAGTATTTACAAAAACAGATATTCACGTACACGTGCCTGAAGGAGCAACGCCAAAGGACGGGCCTAGCGCAGGCGTAACTATGGCAACGGCAATACTTTCAGCGCTTACTGGTAAAAAGGTGAGAAAAGACGTTGCAATGACTGGTGAAATTACCTTGCGTGGTAAGGTTTTACCTATCGGTGGGTTAAAGGAAAAATCTCTTGCGGCGTTCAGGTCGGGCGTTTACAAGGTTATTATTCCAATGCAAAATAAAAAGGATATCGAAGATATCCCTAAAAATATAGCAAGTCAGTTAGAAATTATCCCAGTTAAAGACGTTGACGAAATTTTTGCGTTAGCGTTAAGGGATGAAGGTTAGGTGATAATATGAAGATTATAAATCCAACCTTTATCACGTCGGCGGCGGACAAAAAGGGCTTTTATCAGACCGATAAGCCTGTAATCTGCGTTGCAGGTAAGTCAAACGTGGGTAAAAGCTCCTTTATCAATATGCTTGCGCAACGCAAAAAACTTGCAAAAACGTCTTCAACGCCAGGTAGAACCCGTCTTGTTAACTACTTTGACTTTGGCGAGTTTATCTTGGCTGACCTTCCGGGCTACGGCTACGCGCAGGTTGCTAAATCTGAAAAGCAGCGCTGGGCAAAAACGCTTGACGACTTTTTCAGATTAACCGATATTACGCTTGCAATTTCCTTGGTCGATATCCGTCACGACCCGACGGAAGACGATAAAACTATGGTTAAGTACCTGTACTCAAAGATTATCCCTTTCATTTTGGTTGCCACAAAGGCTGACAAGATTGCCAAAACTAAGGTCAAAACGCAAGGCGCACACGTTGCGTCAAAGCTTTCATTAACGGGTAACGATATCATTTGCACTTCGGCTGAAAACGGCTTGGGCAGAGATCAGGTTTTTGAAGCAATCCAAAAGGCGATTGATGTTAAAAACGCGCCCGTTGAAGATTTAGACGACAACCAGGACTTTGAAGAAGATTTACCCAGTGAAGAATAATCTTCACGAATAATAGGTCGCTTAATCTAAGATTAGCAAAAATAAAATTAACAGGAAGAAAGTTATGAATATACAAGAATTTTTATCCACGTCATATACCCCCTATCACACGGTTGAAAATTGCAAAAAAGTATTGCAGGAAAACGGTTTTATCCCTTATGTTGAAGACGTAAAAGCCCAAAAAGGCGGTTGCTACTTTATTGAAAACAGCCAAAGCGCAATCATCGCTTTTAAGGTGGGTGATTTATCAAACTACGCTTTTAACGTGGTTGCTTCGCATACTGATTCCCCAATGCTAAAAATTAAGGGCAGTAAGCTTATTAAAAGTCCACAAGGCTTTAGAATTAACGCTGAAGTTTACGGTGGTTTATTGCGCTATTCTATGCTTGATATCCCACTAAAGATTGCAGGTAGATTGTTCGTTAAGGACGGCAAAGCAGTTAAATCCGTGCTTTATGAAAGTGATTTTTGTGTGAATATACCAAGTATGTGCATACACCATCAGCCTGATGTAAACGAAAAGTTTGCACTTAACCCACAGGTTGATATGTTGCCTTTAATCGGTGGTGAAGAACAAGACCTTTACAAGGTAATTTGTGCCGATAATCGCGTTATAGACGCAGATTTATACGTTGTGCCAGCGCAAAGCGCTTGCGTATATGGCACTCAATGC